>NZ_QTZI01000005.1:143097-218917 GCF_003462605.1 Roseburia sp. OM04-10BH | reverse complement strand
AGGATATAAAGAACCGGACAAAAAGATATTCTTCACTGGTAACGGAATTGAGTTCATAATTCAGAATTTTAAATAGAAGTAGGATTTCTGTATTTTGGAGCGATTGAAGATAAGGATAAGCAACTAAGCGGTTTTTTGGAAGTGCTTGTTTCCTATCATGGCATATCCAAGCTAACGATAGCAAAAATGGCTGATGTTGAGGAACAGGATATTGACAGGCTTTTAGCCAATCCGCCAGAAAAAGTTGAAATCGAAGTAAAATATAAAATTGCTGTGACTGTTATGGAACTGCGATTTTGGCTAAAGGATTGTGAGTTACCAATATAATCATGTGGTGCTTGGGAAACTGGTGGAATAACAGGAAATGTAATTAGAATAAAGAAAGATAGAAGGCGAGTAGCGGATTGGTGTCTGCTGCTCACTTTTCGTTTATGGGGATATGTCGCAATACGACTTTTGAAGTGTTGTATTGCAATCTGTTTTCGGGTATTTCTCGTTGGTATCATTACCATAAAAGCGAGGTGAATTCCATGAAAGCAGAGAAGAAGGAAATCAATATACAGATTGGAAAAAGGTTGCAAACCGCCAGAGAAAACAGTGGATATACGCAGGAAGTTTTTGCAGAGACGCTGGATGTAGGGGTAGAGCATTATCGCAAAATCGAAAGTGGTGTCTATGGCTTACAGCCAGAGAAAATGCTGATCTTGTATGAGAAGTACAGGATTGAGCCGACTTATCTGGTTACGGGGGATACAAATCATAAGGTTGATATTGAACTGTTCCTTGCAAACTGTAGCAGGGAGGAACGGGATGCATTTATAGACCGTATGCTTGCGTATATGAGAAAGCTGATGACAGGCCGTTAAAGCAGTACAGTCTCCGGGATGTATATTTGATCAATATATTTTGAGAAGGAGACGATATATGAGGGTAGCAATCTGCGATGATAATCAGCAGGACATTGAAAGGATCAGACGCTATACACTGCGTATGATCGACTATGCGGTGGAGTATGTGTTTTATACCAGACCGGAAGAATTATTGAGGGAATGTGCAGATGCGGAGCAAAAGCCGGATATGTACATTCTTGATATTGAGATGCCTGGAATGGATGGACTTGCGGTGGCAAAACAGATCCGTGAGACAGATTCCAAAGCATTGCTGGTGTTTCTTACCAGCTATACCAAATACATGCCAAGTGTATTTGAAGTTGTCACATTTGATTTTATTCCAAAACCAATCTCAGAAGAAAGGCTCCGTGTGCTGTTTGAGAAGGCAGGAACCTATCTGAATCTGACCAATCAGAGTTTTTCATTTAGTTACCGCAGGGTGCGGTACAGTCTGAAGTTTGACGAAATCCTGTATCTGGAAAAGCGGGGGCGTCAGGCGATAATCCACACAAAGAAAATGAAATATCAGTCCAACATGAACCTGAATGAAATATGGGAGAAACTGGACGAGCGCATGTTTGCCGCCGTTCATGGCTCTTTTATCGTTAATTTGAAACATGTTCATTCTGTATCCAGCGGCATGGTCATGCTTATAGACGGCACAGAGCTGGGAGTGACAAGAGGGTACCGGAAGGAGCTGACGGAAAAGCACATCGCATTTGTGCAGGGAGGAATGTGACATGGCATTATATGGGGTGAGGCTTGTCATAAATCTTTTTGACCTCTGCATTTACCGCAGGTATTTAGAGGAGTTCATCGGAAACAGAAAAACTTCCATGGAGTTTTCTGTTCTTCTGCTGATAGTGTGCGAGCTGATTGGAAGTGCGGTGAACCAGATGGGGATAAGCTGGCTGAATTTTGTGACGATGGTTGCGATTCTCTGTGTATATGTCTGCCAGTATGAGGCAGGGATTGTAAGCAGGCTGATTGCGGTTCTGCTGTATATGGGGATTATGGGAGTTGCAGAACCGTTAGGATATTTGTTTAATAAGGCATTCATGGAAAAGGTGTTGGACGATACCACGGTTTCATATTATTTTATCGTGTTTTTTATGGCACTTTTGAAAGCAACAATTGTGGAGGTGTTTTGCAGACTGAAATCTGGAAAAAGCATTCGACTATCAGCAATGCCAAAAGAAACGCAATATATGTTGACAATGATACCTTTATGCAGCCTGATCAGTTGCTTTTTACTGATAGAGGTTGCAAAAGAATTAATCTCGGCACAGATGGTCGTGCTGTGCATGTGCATCATCTTTGTCATTATCATCACTAATTATGTAATTTTTCTGATGATTGAAAAGTATACGACAGTGGAAGAAAAACAGCACGAAGAGGAAATGATCCAGAGGGAAATCTTATACCGGAACGAATACTATCAGGACATGGAACGGTATCAGGAACAGATACAGGACATCCGGCATGATATGAAGAACCGGCTGACGGGACTGCTCGCAGCGGCGGAACAGGGAAGTGCGGAACTGATCAAGGACAGACTGCAGGAAGTATTGGGAGATATCCGGCTGGCAGAAGAGATCATTTATTCCGCAAATCCTGTGGTGAATGCCATATTAAAAGTAAAAAGCGTAAAGGCAAAAGAGAAAGAGATACCGATGCAGGTTACAACGCTGCTCCCCCAGAGAGTATCCGTAGATATCGGGGACATGGGTGTTCTGTATGGGAATCTTTTGGATAATGCGATAGAGGCAGCGATGGCAGTGGAACAGGAAAAACGGTATGTTCATGTGGAATCAAAGTTTCAGGAGGGCAGACTGCTTTTATCCATTAAGAACAGCAAGCCATCCGGGACAAGTTCCTATCAACAGACAAGCAAAAAAGATAAAATAAAACACGGCAGGGGAATCCGTTCGGTGCGGAAAGTGGCAGAAAAATACGGTGGGGAGCTGATGTTAAAGGATCAGGGGGAACATTTTGAGGCAGTCCTTCTGCTCAACGGAGTTGCAAAACTGGAGTGAGACTGCAACTTATTACAGCAAACCTGCAACTTGTTACAGATAGATTGATTTTTACATGGAAACTGTTAGAGTGAAAACATCAAAAAAAGGAGGGTTTTACTAAAAATGAAGAAAAGAAACTGGATGTACCGACTGAGCAGCAAATCCATGAGTGTGATGGCAGCACTGGCACTTATGGTGACAACCATGGCAACGAACCGTTCCTGCATGTGGTATCTGGGACAGGACAAGATGCCGGAAGATTCCAAAAAACTCAGAAGGTTTTAAATCATGACGAAATGGCTCAGCCATCGTATGGTTGAGCGGGGAATCATAAAAGAGGAGGAGCAGGAATTATACCAGTTTGGAATACGCAATGGTATGATCCTGCTTCTAAACGTTGTGACAGCACTGGTCATCGGCCTGCTTACAGAGCAACTGGCGGTTGTGGCAGTGTTTACCCTGTCTTTTATGGTTCTTCGCAGTTATACCGGTGGATATCACTCAGACAGCAGGGTTTTCTGTTATCTTGGTTCTAATCTGGTGCTGCTGGTTCCGGTTTATACACAGGCTGTGTTTTACAAGACATCGCTGGCATGGCTGCTGGCAGTATTGCTGGTGTCCGCAGGGATCATTTTTTTACTCAGTCCCATGCACAGCAAGAACCGGAAGCTGGATAAAGAGGAACAAAAGCATTTTGGCAGAAAAGCAAGGCTGATCGCAGCTTTGGAACTGGCTGTGCTTGGCATTTTGTGGCATGCAGGCCAGATACCGTATGCTTACGCTGTTTATACGGGAATCTGCATCACGGCACTGTTCATGCTCGTAGGAAAAGCACAGTTATGGATACAATCACATACCGAAAATGGATAGTCCTTTCCGAACATGCGGAAGGGACTTTTTTTCTGGAAAACAGGAGGGATGACAATCCAAGACGGTAACTTATTACAGGTACCGTAAGACTTATTACACTTATATTGAAGCGAACTTTCTTTCCAAGTATAGTACCGCAAAAAGGCTTAGGAGAAGAAAGGCGTGGCATGTTTTTGGGAATTCATGCCGCACCGGATTGCAGGGGGCGGCAGAAAGGGAAAAGTTCATAAGGATAACATCCGGGTGCAGTTTTGCATGCTTTATTTTGCATGGGAACAGCACCTTTTTTTATTGTCTTTTTCCAGTAAAGCAGAACCCAGAGGTCCGCCAGATGTCCTTCATTTCAAAAAAATTACGAAATGGAGGACATTTGAATGTCAGAATGGATCAGGATCAGAGTAAAGGATTTTTATAAAGATGCAGTTGGTGAACTGGAATACACCTATGTGACCAGAGAAGTCTACGAGGCACTTGCCGATACGTTCCGCAAAGAAGCCCACGCACAGGAAATGCGGGATATCAGACATACGACCAAGGACGGATATACAGAGGGAGAAACGGAAGATCTGGTGGAGCTGACCGGGGAATCGGTAGAGGATACGGTCATCCGGCAGATGGAAATAGAAACCCTGCAGAAAGCAATGCAGTCACTCACCCCAGTGCAGAGAGAGCGGCTGCATTTTTATTTTTTTGAGGGCATGACATACCGGCAGATTGCAGCGAAAGAAGGGGTCGGAGAGAAGAACATCCGGGAGAGCATAAACGGTGCGGTAAAGAAAATAAAAAAATATTTTGATTAATACCCCCTCAAAACGTGTTTTTCTGTGAGTACCTTATGAGAGGAACTTTTTCTGGACAGATGGTCTCTTCCGGGAATCCTCTCATGTCTCGTGTGTGGATACGACACAGGCAGACAAAACGCACATTGAAAAATGCCGGAGAGGAATGCAGGGCTCCGAGCGCAGGATGGAATCACGCCATATCCTGCCAGCCATATCCAGCAGTTCAGATACGTTAGCCGTTTCATGAGCCGTAACCGGGGCGCAGTGACACTCCTGCAGCAATCGGGCAGATGTTCTTTCTGCCAGCCATGCTGTGAAAAAGATCGCATCTAAGGAGCCGAGCGGGAAAGCCGGGGTACAGCCTGTCTGTGGTGGACAGGCGCGAAGAGGGGAATGGCCTATAATGATACACCTTGAGATTAGCCAGCACGCAGTGGTGGAGGTGAGATACCTGTGATGTCTGCCTGTCCGAGTGGCAGGGACCAAAGACAGTCTGGACTGACTGCCCATGAAATGCCGGCTTTGGGATTTTTTCTTCTCTGTTTTGGCGGCGTTTTGGTTCCGGGGAGTAGTGACGAATAGGGACAGACACTTTTTATTTATGAAGTGAAGGATTATGGCAGTAAGACTTAATTACAGAAACCATGCGGCGGAGGGGAACTTCCGCCGTATTCTTGTGGAGTTAAGAAAAGCTGAAAAATGGGGAATGGAGGAAAACAGGAGATGAAGAAAGAAGATACCGAAATGATGTTAAGGATTTTTGAAACGGAGAGGGCAGGATATGCCTATCTTTATCCGAGTGATGGAGGGGAGCGGAAAGAGGACTATATCTCGACCACGGCAGAAAATATCGCAAATTATATCGGCAGCCACATGTTTGAAGCCGAAAAGATCGTCATCACAGATATGTGTGACAGGCTGATATTAGATACCTGCGGCTATTTTATCAATAGCTGTCCCAATCAGGAATTCTGTAAGGAAATCCATCCGTTCTTAATCCCGATCCAGATGGGAGAAAAGGACGCGGGAGAGGTGCTTTCAGTCAGCAGGGATGTATCGGAACAGTATTTCCGGGAAGAAGATGAGGCTGCAACCATGGCTGAAATCGGGATGATGTAAAGGTGTTTCTTCTGGGCAAAAGTGTTTGGCTTGGGAGAATGAATTTAACGTTCTTAAATTGCGGGAGGAAAAAGGGAAAAGATGATGGAAGGCGGAGCGAATGAGGTGCGGTATAAGATTGCCGAATTTCTCTTAAAAAGGATGCATGAAGATAAGCTGTTAACCGAGGAAGAATGGGAAAAAATCCGGGTTTTGAATGTCAAGACTTTCTCCCCGGAATTAGCAAAAGTATATCTGTAATAACACTGGATATATAAAGGACTATGTGGTAGTGTATGTTGCTGACAGGGAGTGCAAACCCTTGAAAATACTGGGAAAGGAGAAAAAAGCATGGCAAAAAAAGTGACTGTCATAAAGGCAGCAAAAGCGCAGAAACATACACAGGAAGAACGCAGGCTGAAAGTGTGCGGATATGCCAGAGTCAGTACCGGCAGTCAGGCACAGGCAACTTCCTATACTGCACAGGTCGAGTACTATACGGAAAAAATCGAGAGCAACCCCCTGTGGGAGTTTGCAGGGGTGTATGCGGATGAAGGAATCAGCGGAACAAACGTAAAGCACAGGGATGAGTTCCAGATGATGATTTCAGACTGTGAGGATGGGAACATCGACCTGATCCTTACGAAATCCATCACAAGATTTGCAAGAAATACGGTGGAATGCATCCAGACCATCCGAAAGCTGAAGGAGATTGGCGTTGGAATCTACTTTGAAAAAGAGAATATCAACACGCTGTCAGAAAAAAGCGAGCTGTTCATTACCATCCTGGCATCGGTGGCGCAGGGGGAATCAGAAAACATCTCAAGCAACAACCGATGGGCGATACAGAAACGCTTTCAGGATGGAACCTATATCATATCGACGCCAGCGTATGGCTATGGAAAAGACGAGGATGGAAATTTAGTCATCATAGAATCCGAGGCAGAAACCGTAAGGTGGATTTATGAGTCTTACTTAAACGGCATGGGAGTGTATGTGATAGCAAAGGCACTGAACCAGAAAGGCATTCCAACAATCCGGGGTGCAGAAAAGTGGCAGGACGGGGTGATACAGGACATTCTGAAAAATCCCATTTATGAGGGAGATATGCTTCAGCAGAGGACATATACAGAAACAAGGTTCCCATTTGTCCGCAGGGTAAACAACGGACAGAGAAACCAGTATCTCATCAAAGACAGCCATCCGCCAATCGTCACACATGAGGAGGCAGAAGCGGTACGCAACCTGATGGCATACCGGGTGGATGTACTGCACATGAACAAGAGTGACTACACCAAAAGATACCTGTTTTCCGGCAGAATCATCTGCGGAGAGTGCGGAAGAACCTTCCGGCGGCAGAAAATCTACATCGGGAAACCATATGAAAAAATCATCTGGACGTGCAGCGGACATGTGGAGGATAAAGAGAGCTGCTGCCTGAAAGCCATCCGGGAGGATGTGCTGCACCGGGCTTTTACAGACATGTGGAACAAGCTGTACACCAATCAGGGAACGATATTAGAGCCGCTGTTAAAAGAGCTGACAGAACTTGTGGCAGCAAGGCAGGACAGTGAGGAAATCAGACAACTGGATAAGGAAATCAAAGATATAAGCGAGCAGAGCCAAATCCTAAACCAAGTCATGAGGAAAGGATATATGGACTCTGCTCTTTTTATGGAGAGCAGTAGCAAGCTTGGCTGGCAACTGACGGAATGCAGGAGAAAAAAGACACTTTTGACCAGAAAGCTGAGAAGGACAAAAGAAATCGTGCGGACCGAACAGCTTATCCAACTGATCGCAGAACAGGACGGATTAATGGAGGAGTTTGACGAGCAACTGTTTAAAATGACAGCGGAGAAGATCGTGGTCTCCAAAGAACACGACATCACCTTCTGCCTGTACAACGGACTGAAACTGACGGAGAGGGGAGGTGGACAGGATGCAGTGGCACATGCCAATCGGCTATAAAGTTGTGGATGGAAAAATCACCATCTGCGAAGAGCAGAGAAAGATTGTGGAACAGATATTTACAGACTATGACAGCGGAGTGGCGGCAGGCAGGATCGCCCAGAACCTGAAAGGGAGAAACATATGCAATGCAAAAGGGAAAGTGTCCTGGACCCATGCATCCATTGGCAGGATACTGGAAAATCCAAGCTACCTTGGCACAGAATACTATCCGCAGCTCATAGGAGAGGAACTGTTTGAGAGAGTCCAGTGCAGACGGGAAAAGGTGAGGGCAGAGCTTGGAAGGGCAGACCACAGGCCCGGCAGGGATGAGAGAATCCTCTTCGGAGGTGTCATCTGGTGTGCAGAATGCGGGGCAGTATGCAGCCATATCCAGCCGAGCCACAAAAAAGAGCGTGGCGGCACTGCCAAGTGGAAGTGCAAGAGTTATGTGACTGGCAGAGCAAAAAACTGCAGGAACAGTTTTATTACAGACGGGCAGGCAAAGCAGGTGTGTGTGGAAGCCATCAATGCAGTGATACGAAACAAAGGCCTGCTCCGGGTACACAGGCAGGAGGAAAAGGTCAGCCCTCAGTACCGGGTTCTGGAGCGGAACCTGCAGCGGATGAAAGAAGAACAGGAACGCACAGAAACAGACCTGATGAAATTGCTCTATGAAAGGGCAGAGGAACGCTACCGGACACTGGAGGTCAGGGATGGGGAGTTCCGGACAGAGGAGATCAAAAACATCCTTGCAGGAAAAAAGGAACTGGAAACATTTGATGAAAACTTATATAGAAAAATAATCGCACGCATCTGGGTGCATGGTGGAAACATGGCAGAAGTAGAGCTTATCAATGGGAGCCGTGTCACAGCCGGATACAAGGATTAGGAGGGAGAGCAGATGGCAGAAACAGCAAAAAAGATCAGCATGATACCTGCCAAGGTGCAGTATGACCGGAATGTGAAACTGTCAGAGAAGAAAATGAAGGTCGCTGCCTACTGCCGTGTCAGTACGGAACTGGAAGAGCAGGACAGCAGCTATGAGGCACAGGTGGAGTATTATACCAGCAAGATATCCGAAAATGAAAACTGGAAAAATGCCGGCATCTATGCGGATGACGGAAAGAGCGGAACAAACACCAAAAAGAGGGCAGACTTTAATGCCATGATACAGGATGCCCTTGCCGGAAAGATCGACATGATCCTTACAAAGTCGGTCAGCAGGTTTGCGAGGAACACGGTAGACTCGCTGGTGACCATCCGAAAACTGAAGGAAAAGAACGTGGCGGTGGTGTTCGAGAAAGAGGGGATCAATACACTGGAGGGAACCGGCGAAATCCTTATCACCATCTTAAGCAGCCTGGCACAGGAGGAGAGCCGCAACATCAGTGAGAACATCCGCTGGGGAGTCGTGAGGAAATTTGAAAAAGGCAAGGTCATCGTAAACTGCACAAAGTTCATGGGATACACCAAAAACGAGGATGGTGACCTGGTCATCGTACCCGAAGAGGCAGAGATCGTAAAGCTGATCTTCCGCCTTTATCTGGAAGGCTACAGTACCGGGAAGATCGCAAAGCATCTGGAAGAGCAGGGAATCAAGACCGCCACAGGGCAGGACAAATGGCATTCCACAGTAATAGACAAAATGCTCCGCAATGAAAAATACATGGGAGATGCACTCCTGCAGAAAACCTACACGGTGGATTTCATGACAAAAAAGAAAGTCAAGAACACCGGACTCGTACCGCAGTATTATGTGGAAGATGACCATGAGGCAATCATACCGAAAGAACTGTTCTACAGGGTGCAGGAAGAGATGATGCGGAGGGCATCCTTATGCAAGGCGGCTGTCACCCGGAAGAAAAACCAGAGGAGCAGGTATTCCTCCACCTATGCACTGACCGGCATGCTGATCTGCGGAAAATGCGGACAGGAGTACCGGAGGGTCACCTGGGCGAGAAACGGGAAAAAGAAAGTGGTCTGGAGATGCAGCAACCGGCTGACCAACGGAGTGAAGAAATGCGGGGAATCCGAGACACTCGAAGAGAACGCATTAAACAGGGCGGTGATGGAAGCCATCCACAGGATCACAAGTGATGATATGGAATTTATGGAAAACTTCCGGCAGAACATCATCCATGTCATCGGGAGCTACAGCACCGCAAAAGAGTCCGGAGAATACGAAGAAAAGATAAAAGAAAAGCAGGATGAGATGGTGGCACTGATTGCAGAGAATGCAAAGACCGGCTCTTACACACCGGAGTTTGATGAACGCTACCGCACCATAGCAGAGGAAATCAATGCCTTAAAAGAGGCACAGAAAACAGCCAGAAACGAGAAACAGATGTCTGACAGCTATGAACAGAGAATCAAAGACATCGACCATTACTTAAGCACACGCACCTGCCAGATACCGGAGTTCGACAATGACCTTGTGAGACGGCTGATCTCCACCATCAAAGTGGAATCCAGCGAGAAACTGCTGATACAGTTCCAGTCAGGCATAGTCATGGAACAGGAGATTCGATATGAGTAAGGCTGCGGCAGGAATGGCAGCAAGTAAATAGGAAACGTTGTTCCTGCCAGTTTATGGTAAGAATAAAATGCCCGATGATCCGGGCGTTTTATTGTTGGCATAAAAATAGGAAACAAATGCAGAACAATAGGAACAGAAAAGTGTGCAATAGGGAAATAAACGGAAGAACGATTATAGAAAGAAACACAAGATTGTGTGACAGGAGAGGAGGAGAAAAGCGTATGAATTATGAGCAACTGATAGAAGAACTGAGGGAGGAAATGTTACAGCTTGTAAACACCAAATGTGATGCACTGCTCCAGATGTACCGGAGTGGCGAGGTGCATACAAGTGTGAAAGATACGATCCGGGAAAGCAGCCTTATCACAGTGTCCCCGGCAGAACTGAAAGGGAAAAGACCGCTGGCAGTCCAGTTCGCACCGGGAGAATGGATAGAGACACCTACATGGAGAAAGGTGGCACAAAGGATTTTGCAGACCTGTAATGAACAGCCGGATATCCATGAAAGATTTATGGAAATGTGTGGAAAAGTAGCCGGACGCTGGAGGACAATCCTTGGCAGTTCACCGGAAGAAATGGATGTACCGATAAAGGTGGATGAGGAACTTTATTTTGAGGGGAAATTTGACACCGAGGCGATGTTAAACATGTTAGAGAAAAAAGTGCTGGAACCGGCAGGGGTTGATTACAGCAGCATTAAAATCCGGTATATGGGAAAAGGGCAGGAAGCAGCAAAAAGTGTAGAGCCTGTACCAGAGCAGGATGCTTTGGAGCATGAGGAGCAGGAACAACATGCACCGGTGCAGACAATGTGAAAAATGGACGGAATCAAGACTCCAAGTCTATGACAGGTTTGGAGTTTTTCTTTTGTTCCTTTTTCAAATGTAAAAATTGATTGTATAAAAGAAATGGGTAAGTTATAATATAGGTGTGGTCAGATGCCTTTTTGGGGATGACTATATCTGTTACAAAAAGGAGGAAGGCCAGTGAATACAGAATTAAAAAATGCAGTGAAAGCAACAGACAAGGATGCACAGTATGATACGAGTGCAAAGCGTCTGTTAGGGCAGAAGAGCATACTGGCACATATACTGGTAAAAACAGTTGATGAGTTTAAGGGCATGAATCCCAAGGATGTGGTCAACTGCATCGAGGGAACACCACATATCAGTACGGTACCGGTAGAGCCTGGACTCACAAATGCAGCCAGCGAAAAAAATGGTGAAAGACTGGTCGGTTTCAACACAGAAAATGAAGAGATCAATGAAGGTCTGGTAAGATTTGATATCGTTTTTTATGTGCGCATGAAAGATGGATTGTCACAGATTATCATCAATGTAGAAGCACAGAAAGACGAGCCGACGGGATATGAAATCTTAAACCGGGCAATCTTTTATGTGAGCAGACTGATTTCATCACAAAAAGAACGTGATTTTGAGAACTCCAGCTACGATGACATTAAGCGTGTATATTCCATCTGGGTATGTATGAACATGGACGAGAGCAGCATGAGCCATGTGCATCTCACAAAGGAAGATTTGATTGGTTCCTATGAATGGAAGGGAAATCTTGACCTGCTGAATATCATCATGCTTGGACTGGCAAAGAATCTGCCGGAACATGATGAGACGTATGAACTGCACCGTCTGCTGGGAGCATTGTTATCCAAGGAACTTACAATAGATGAAAAACTAAACATAATTGGAAATGAATACGATATTCCTATTGAGGAGAACTTCAGGAAGGATGTGAGCGTTATGTGTAACTTGAGTCAGGGAATAAAAGAAGATGGTATTGCGATTGGAGAGGCAAGAAAAGAAGAAAAAATTATTCTTAATATGCATAACAATGGTTTTACTGTAGAGCAGATTGCTATGGCTACAGATAAAAACGTAGAAGAAGTGAAAGCGATTATTGCAGGGAAGGAACCTGCGCTTGCATAAAGTTATGTAAGAAAAAGAGAGCCTTTGAGTTTAAATAACTTGGAGGCTCCTGTTATATGAAGATTTGGGAAATAATAGATACAGTTAAATTATCTGATGAAAAAATGGGTATATGTGGAAATACGGATGGAGAGTGAATGTGTAAATGAATGAAAAACAATTCTTAAAGACAATGATAGAAACTATAAAATATGATGAAGATATTCAGAACAAAGATGATTTG
This sequence comes from Roseburia sp. OM04-10BH, assembly GCF_003462605.1. Lineage (NCBI taxonomy): Bacteria > Bacillati > Bacillota > Clostridia > Lachnospirales > Lachnospiraceae > Roseburia > Roseburia sp. OM04-10BH. Next base: position 206,607 of record NZ_QTZI01000005.1, on the reverse strand, counting down.
TTGGGGATTTTAAGATATTCTATAGTTACATTTAGAAAAACCGGTGCATATACCCATGTATCGAATCAGAGGCAGGAATATATGGATTTAAGAGTGCCAATTCCAATGCTGAAAAAAGCAAAGGAATATAAAGATGTTTTTTTTGACTTAGCCAATGATATTTATATTCCAGATGATGACTATGATTTGTATGGAGTTGAGATTAAACCTAAATTGGTAGAGTTGGAAGATGATGGACAAAATGAACATGATGTAGCATTTGATGGAATCAAAGATGTAATTATTCAAGGCATTCGGAATGCAAAGTATACAATCTGGGTAGCGGTTGCGTGGTTTTCTGACCGAGATATCTTTCAGGAATTACTTGCAAAGAAAAAGCAGGGCATAAGTATTAGAATTATTACATCAAATGAAAAATCTAATATGACGTTGATGAGTGAATTGGAAAGTAATTTTGAGGTGGTAAAAGTGCCACTTAAAGGAGCATATTTGTCCAATCGGCTGCATGATAAATTTTGCATTATAGATTTTGAATTTGTAATGCATGGTTCATATAATTGGAGCAAAGCAGCACAGTATAATGATGAAACATTGGCAACTGCTTTGGATAGAGATTTTGTAAAGAAATTTGCGGATGAATTTATGAGACTGTACAATAATCATAATGAGTAGTTTGCTAAAAGCTTTAATTGTATAAATGGCTGGGATCAAGCCTCCAAGTTTGCAACAGATTTGGAGGTTTTCTTCTGTCCATTTGCGAGGAAGGGAAATTCCAAAACATAATCATCTGTGATACAATATATAAAAAATTGAAGTGAAAGTTAAACGATGTAGATGATATACTAGGGTGAGGAGGATTAAGCTATGGCAGAGAGAATTAGAAAACTTACTAATTCAGAAGTTGAGGTTTTGGCGCGTATAATTGCAGATACCATGACGGGAAGTCAGATGAATGAAATTTTTCAGGAATGTGGAGTTCAGGATGTCAGTAATGAAAGTACAAAATGGAAGAGAATTTATTATACATTTTTAGCAAGACAAGAACAGGATGGAGCATCGAATTCATTTCTTAATTTTATAAAAAAGAGTCTGAAACCGGTAAGGTTTATCAGTGGCCAGAATGGTAATTATGATGAGATTTTATTAGAAATTAACAAACCGTTAATGTTAATTGGACTTCAGATGACAAACGAAGGAAAATTGTTAAAGGTTCAGGCAGCAACTACAATTTCAGAAGTTGAAAGAAGAACCAGAAATCTGGTGAGTGAATTACAAAAAAGACATATTCATCAGGATGTAATAAAGTGTTGCAAAGAGGAATATTTACAAGAAAATTATTTTCATGCAGTTTTTGAGGCGGCTAAGAGTTTGTCTGAGAAGGTAAGAGAAAAAACAGGAATGCAGGAGGATGGTTCAAATTTATTTAATAATGCTTTTGCAGTTAATAATCCTCGATTAGCAATAAATTTATTACAGACACCTTCGGAAAAAAATGCTCAAAACGGTCTAAAAGAAATGTTAAATGGGGTTACGCATATGGTAAGGAATGTAACAGCACATGAGTTGAAAATAAAATGGATTGTAAATGAGCAGGATGCAATTGATATATTAACTACAATTTCTTTTTTACATAAACAGTTAGATGAGAGTTTTGTTGTTCCGCAACATATAGCATAGATTTCTTTGAAAAAGAGTAAATGGTTGGAATCAAGCCTCCAAGTCCACAACAGATTTGGAGGTTTTCTTCTGCCCATTTGAGAGGAAAGTGATTTCCAAAACAAAATGATCTGTGATACAATATATGAAAGAAATTTTGGAAGTATTGGATCATAGAGAAAGAGCAGAGTCAATCGTAAGCTGATCTGGCTTACATCTAAAATACAATGCAATCTTTTTCTATGCAAGGGCAGGAGAGAGTGCATCATGTCAATTTTTTGCGGCCTCATCAGAGAGGAGTGCAATATTTTTTACTCCCAGAGTACAATGAAAACTCTGGAAAGTGCATCTCAATTACCCTATCGACACATGTGGAGACGGTTGTATTGATGTCAAAAAAATAAAATCAAGTGCCAGAAAGTAGCGTATTTCCGGGCTTTTTCGGAGGTTTGGATTAGAAGCCAGACTTCTGAAAAAGCTCGGTTTTCTTATATGGAAACATATCTACTGCAAAATGTGTGTCAGGTTGTGACTTCGGATTAGATAACGCAAATTGAGTGTGTGGATTAGATGTCAGGGATTTTGAAGTGATTTTTGAAAGAGGAAAAAGTTGACAACAAATCCGGCAACTCGACCATTTTTGGTGGTTGTAGGCAGCGGAATAGATGTTGGGAAGGAGGAGGTTAGAATGCCGACCAAAAAGCAACACTTTGTTCCACGTGTTTATATGAAGGCATGGGAAACACAAGTTGAAACCCTTAAAGAGCCTGATAAAAAATTCAATGGAATTTATGTAATAAAAGATGGAAGTATTGGGGATGGCGCAAACAGAAATTCCGTTCTTTGGAAGCCTCATTTATATACCATAAATTTTAAGTATTCATTTATTTGCAATTCATGTGCAAAGGTGAAATCGCAATATGTTGATTTGATTTATGATTTGCTTAAGACGGGATTTAAACAGCCTGTTTATGGGAAATTAGGATATAGCATCATCAAAACAAAAAAGAGCATAAATAAGCATTTCTTCGAAATACATGATTGGGACTTTTATTATTACGATGGAAATGTAGCAAAGAAAGCTGCTATATTGAGTCAAATAGATGCACTTAACTGTTATATTTTAGAAGATTCATTTGATGATTACTTAGAAAAAAACTGGGAAAATATCATGAATTCATTCGTAAGTGGTGTTCATAATGGCCAGCCAATTGGACTTGAAAGAAGTGAAAGAATCATATCTGAAGACATCGCAAGGAATATGCTGGCGTCGTTTTTCATTATGCTTTGTAGAAATCCAAAATTTGACGCTATGGGTGTTTATACAAAAATTAAAGAGAAATTATTGTATCCTGTTTTTGAGTCAATGTGTAAAGATGAGGAAGCAGAAACACTAGATGTAGGGAAAAGCGAAGGAAAAGAGTATGCAGATGAGTTAATGACCGGAATATGGTATTCTGAATTATATAAAATGTTTTTTAAGAACAAAGGTGGCTTTTATCATAATGTTGTACAACATGCTTTAAGTGGTTGTCAGATGATTCTTTTTGAAACCTACGATAATGCAGGACAATTTATTACGTCTGATAATCCAGCGTTTGAGCATAAATCTACTGTTGTCGAAAGAAATAATGGAAGTGGTCTTATATTTCCGATATCTCCTAAATATCTAGTTTTTGTCGCTAAGGGAGATGAAGGAATTAATGTTGTTGACCATAGATTTGCAGATACAGATACTGTTAAGTATTTTAATAGAATAATAAATGCACACAAGACAGAGATAATAATATCTTCATCGAAAAGCTTAATGGATATGATTTGATTCGCGAAATTTACAAGGCCTATTATAGAAAACCAAAGGAGGTATTTTATGGCAATAGCGCAAGATGCATATTTCATTCCTGATGATATAGCAACAGGATTAGCAACAGGAATATATCGAAGAATCGGTAGTGTGGTAAGGTGGGCAACTGGTCCTAATAAGGGACAAATAGTAAAGCACCTTAAGCCAATTGACCTACCAGCAGCAGAGCAGGTTCAGGGTGTTGGTGCTAAAGCATTACAGTTTGTAAAACAGCATAAAAAAGGAACAATAATTGTTGTGGCGAGTGCAGTAGCTGTTGGCGCTGGTGCTTGGGTTTGCAATAAAGTAAAAAAACATGAACCAAAGGTTGTAACAGAATTCAGAGCTAGCCTGAAAAGCTATATTGATGCAATTCGCAAGGGGGAGATGGATATTGATAAGATTAATAATCTAATGAGCTCTTTGGAAGCGTTGAAAGCTGACAAAAATTATTCAAAAATCAGTATTCAGCTTACATCAGAAGAACTTGATGTTTTAGTAGGACGAATTTATGAATATACCCTGAAGCTGGCAAGTGATAATAAAATAGAAATAGCCGCAGACGATTTAGAAGAAGAAAAAGATGTTATCAAGAATCTGCAATCTTATCTTAAGGTACAGAGACGTATATTTGCTGAAGCTGCATAGAATGGAGGATAAATATGGGCTTTTTCGGGAATTTATTTAAAAGTGAATTTGAAAAATGGGTTGAAGGAGCTTCTCATGAGGAGTTATCAGAGGCTTATGAAGAAGAAAGACAGGATTGGATTAAGAACGGATTCAATGGTGGAACCGGTGAAAAAACTCCTAAAATGAATCGTCTTAATAAAGAAATAAGTAAACGTGTAGCTGAAGAATGGGAAAATGACCCACGAAGAAATAAAGACCCAAACTTCCGTTGGACAGATGCTAATCGTTGGGATAAGGATTAAAATGATAAAGACTCCCCATCACCGGATGTATTCCAGTGGTGAGGAGCCTTTTTGAGTCTAAGGGACATCATCCTTCAATCTCAATTTTCAGTCCGGACTTAAGCTCCACAGTGAAGTGGTCATCCCAGACGATGATTCGCTCAAGCCAGCGCTTTACCAGGGCCTCGTCGAAGGCTTCCAGGTGAGAGGGTTGCTGCTTGATGAAGTCCTGCAGTTCATTGATGCGGGCAATCTGTGCGTCCCTGGCCGCAGTGTCAACCGTACATTTTTCTCGCTGTTCCCGGAGTTTGAAGATCTCGTCGGCAATCTCGTCGTAGGCTTCTTTGTTATTGGCTTTTTTGAGAAGCTCTTTCTGAAGCTCCTGCAGTCTTTCGTCAATGCCATCAGCGGTATTTTGCTGAGCACTACGGATCACCTTTGCAATGCTCTGCTGGAGCTGCGCCTGGTAGGTGGACTTATCGCCAAGGAGCGTGTTGATGGCCTGAACTACCACATTCTCTAATACCGTTTCATGGACAGTTCTTGCGTGGCATTCCTGCCCGGTCGGCTCCAGTCTACTGATGCAGCGCCAGACGATGGATTTGCAGCCGCGATTGTTCCAGTGGATTCTGCGGAACATTTCACCGCATTCGCCGCAAATGACAATCTGCGCAAAGCAGTGGTTGCAACTGTAGGAGCGCTTTTTGCCATTGGCGCTTGTCTTGACCACTCGCCTGCGTATCAGCTCTTCCTGCACCCGTAAGAAAATATCCTTCGGAATAATTGCTTCGTGGTTGTCCTCCGCATAGTATTGCGGAACATTGCCGTTGTTCTTGACTCTTGTCTTGTTCAGAAAGTCGGTGGTGTAGGTTTTCTGTAGAAGCGCATCGCCGATATATTTCTCATTGCGCAGGATCTTGTTGATGGTGCTGGTCCACCATTTTGTTTTACCAGCGCCGGTGAGGATGCCGTCAGCCTCCAGACCTTTTGCAATCCGGTCCATAGAGTAGCCCTCCAGGTATTCACGATAGATGCGTTTTACGATTTCAGCCTGTGCCGGATCCACCAGGATTTCTCCATCCTTCCAGCGGTAGCCGTAAGGCACATAGCCAAGCTTATAGGTTCCATCCAGGAAGCGTTTCTTAATGCTCCACTTGTTATTTTCGGAAATCGAAGCGGATTCGCCTTCGGTCATAGAGCTTAGGATGGAAAGAAATAGCTCACTTTCCATCGAGCCGGTGCTGATATTTTCCTTCTCGAAATAGATCGGAATATCCAGTGACAGAAGCGTTCTTACTATCTCCAAGCAGTCTGTAGTATTTTGGGAGAGGCGGCTGATGGACTTGGTGATTACAAAGTCAATTTTTTGTGCTTTACAATCTTCGATTAGTCGCAGGAGCATTGGCCTTTTATCAGCCTTGGTGCCGGTGATACCTTCGTCAAAATAGAGCCCTGCAAAGGTCCAGTCATCACGGGAGGTGATGTAGCTTTTGTAGTGCTCCTTCTGTGCATCCAGACTTTCGAGCTGTGCATCAGAATCCGTGGAAACGCGGCAGTAAGCAGCCACATGGAGCTTCTTTTTCGAAGCCAGTGAAGGTTGGATTTTATCGATTTTGGTTACCTTCTTCATGGTGATTCACCTCCTTTGTCAGTGTAAGATTTTCATAGATTGTCCTTTCTACCAAAAAGGTGGTGAGATTGCTCCCACCACTTCCTTGGATTCTTTTTCAGTAGATTAGTTTGTCTTCTCGTAAACCTTCATGCGAGCTTCGTGATATTCAAGATCACGCTTAGCACTTTCCTGTTCGCGAATCTCACGCTTGTGGTCATTGATGAGGTTCTGGATCGCAGTGATAAGGAATACCACACTGAACAACAGCCAGATTGCAAGAAGAACAACAACGAGAATAGTCTGTAACATTTCCATAGTTGCCACCTCCATTAATTAAGGAAATCGTCATCTTCATCAGATGCGAAATCAGACTCAGCACTTGCCTTACCACCAAGAGGCTCACCGTCACGAATCTTCTGCAGATTGTTAAGTCCACAGGCGATACCCTTGTTACCGGAGCTGTTGAATGCATAGAAGCTGATGCTGGCACGACCATACACACCAGAGTAAACCTCGGAGCGAGTAAGGATCGGATTGCGATCTGCATCCACGATGCCAGGAGCAGAGGTTGTATTGGCATTTACGAAATAAGCATTGGCGTAGGCCGGATCGTCCGGATGCTCCATGTCGCCATCACGAAGCGGAGTCTTGATGACAGAGAGGGCAGGTACAGACTTGCCATTGCCTTTGAGCTTGGCCTCGCCTTTCTTGTAAGCGGCCTCGATGGCAGCTTCAATCTTGGCGATGGTCTTGGTATCAGACTTCGGAATAATCAGAGATACGCTGTACTTCGGTGTACCTCCATTGATGGATTTCGGCTCCCAGACGTTGGCATAAGACCAACGAGTGTCAGGACCAGTGATTACCTTCATAGGATTGTTGATTTTTACATTCTTGTTCATTTAATTTTCCTCCATAAAATCAGTTTTTGCATTGTTCATTGCCGGACGTTTATCGCTCTCCGGTACGAGCGTCGGTTTACCTTGAGGCTTTTCAATATAGGCGGTAAGCAGCTCATCGAATCTGGATTTGCCAAGACGCTTCTGCATGGCAGTGATACCAAGGAGCTTCTTTTCATATGGATCAAACCCGGCATCTGTAACTGCCTGGATGACTGCCTCCTCATTGGAATACTTGCGGTTGGATCTACCTTCGACCAGCTTCCAGCCAGCCCATTCCTTACCGCTGATGGCCTGCTGCAGAGCATATTCCTTGATATCGGATGCCCAGGCAACTAATTCATCTGCACGAGAGAGGATGTATTCAATCTCCGAATCCTCTAAAAGAGGTGGAAGCTTGAAATCGTACTGAGCCAGTGTGAGATTGGCCTCGGCTCTGGCACGGCATTCGTGCTTGGCCTTGCAGAAACCACACCATTCGCCACAGAGAAAGTTCCCATCTCCGGCAAAGGCAAGATCTGCGGTCGGCTTCAACACTTCATTCGCCCACTTGTACAGCTCTTCCTTGGAAAGCTCGAAGGTGGAGATGTTCTGACGTCTAGGCTGATAAATGGTCATGCTGACGTTATCAATGTCGTAGATGTCATCAAAAAGCTCCAGGGCTCCAAGTGCGTAGCACTTCATTTGCGGATTAGCGGTCGCATCTACGAGGACTCCAAGACCGTGCTTGTAATCGCATATTCTCAAGGTGCCATCTGCAATGATGATGCAGTCAGCGGTTCCGAAGCCCTGCTCCACCCAGCGAGAAAAATCTACACGCTGTTCAATCAGAACCTTCGGGTCAGCGCAGCTTTCCTTGGCGGCCTCTACCATTTCAAGGATGTAGGCGGCATAGCCATTGGCACAGTCCTCCATTTCCTCGTTGTACCAGGTGGGATTTTCCGTCGGATCACTGGCATCCATGCCCAGTGCCTTTTTCAGCTTGTACTCACAAAGCTCGTGAGCATTGGTGCCTTCCGCAGCATAATCGCTGCCTTTATCCTCGTAGGTCTCGCAGAGTCTTGCGGAAGGCGGACAGTGAAGCCAGCGGTCTGAAGAGGAAGCAGATAAGGTAGCGTGTCCTTTAGGTGGCATCGTTAAGCACCTCCGCATCCTTTAACAAGGCTTCATAGTGCTTCGGATCAACAGCAGATAGCTTGGAAGCACCATACTTCTGAAGTAATGTACGGATAGCAGCGGTATGCCCGGCACGGGACTTCTCTGCTAAGACAGCTCGTACATCTTCAAGCTTCAGCTCCTGTTTCTTTTCTTCCTTGGCAGCAGGCTCTTTGACAGGTGCTTCATAAGCAGTGCCACTAAACTGTTCTGCTAACCAGTTGGCTGCTTCGTTAATAGCAGCGGCTACACTGCGCAGCTCTTCGATGGTCATAGCCATATCGCTCATTTTGCTCATAGCGACGATCTCCTTTCTCTGATTGTCTTTGCTGTGCGAGGATTGTCATGTTTCTCGCCATTCTTGCGGATACGTGGGAGATTGTATTCAATACTGCAATCAGCTCTGTGTCGTTACCGCCTGAATCGAAGTAGGACTTCTTCATGTGTTTCACCTCCGTTTCTGTGATGGTTAAGGCTTGTTGTTTCGTGCCTTACATCTTCCACTGGAGATGAGTGGCGGATTTGAGCGGGGAAATTTTGAAAAATATAAAATCTCTCAGGACATCGGTTGTGATGGATGCCGGAGGGATGAATTTCTACATATGATATGTAGGATTAGTAGCCACGGATTTTACGAAGCTCCGTGCGGATCTTCTTCATCTGATCAGCGAAGGTGCGCTGCTTGCGGCCGAGCTGTTCTGCAATCTTACGATCAGAAAGCTCGTCCCCCAGCAGTTCAATGATGCGGTCTGCATCCGGATCAAGCTCGCGGAATCTTGTGATGAGCTGTTCCAGGAGCATCGCATCAGAAAGAACATCCTCCATGGTTGGAGCAGTATCGGGAATAGTGTCGTACATATTTGCGTTACCGTCTTCTGTCGGAACATCAAGGGAAAGCATGTCTCCGGCAGCATGATATTCACATAAGTCGCAATTACCATCGCACTTCCAGAGATACTTTCTGGTGCACATACAGCGGTGATGGTGCTGTTCACGCTTCTGGGTAGTCCAGATCTCAGGATACAAAGCTCTGTACTGAGTCTCAGTGATTTCAACGAGTGTGACATTGTAAGGATTGATCGCGTCGCGAAGTGGATAGTAGCGTTTTTTACTCTGATTGTCTTTGATTGCCATGATATTTTTCTCCTTTCGGCTTTCAAACCGAAGCGGAGATGCCCATCATGGCTGCCAGTGATATTTGTCATAGTTGGTCACCTTTCGCGGATAACTCCGCTTCATTTCTGGTAACCAGCTCGTTCGTTAAAGCTGGCACGGTATTTACTTGTTGCTCATATAACAGTTACGAACACACCTCGTGGCCACGAGAAAGGTGAACTGGTATACAAGAAGCCTTTTTATGTCTTGCTCAGGACATTGACCGCTAGCTGAGATCCGCTTCGAGGGCGAATAATTCGCTGAATACGTCTGGCAGATCACTCGGATTTAGGTCTTCGACGCTGTGAGCGCCGTATCGCTGGAATACTCCGTCAACTACAGCTGATCCCAATTGGGAGCTGATCGTAGATGCGGTGTTCTCGATATTGATAATCCAATTCTCGCGTTCGTCTTTAGTCACGTTTTTCATCTCCTTCCTGCTCAGCCTTCCGTTCAGAAGTCAGCTGCGTTATTTGCACCACCCTTGAAAACTGAACTCATCCTTGATCAGGGGATGTATCCAAGTGTTTTGGTGAGTCGGAACAATGAAGTGGTTTTTTGTCGGTTTATGTGAGTTTATAACCAACTATTATTGACAGAGACTGTGTTTCTGTGTATAATTAAATAGTTAAGGTCTCGCATTGTCGGCTTTCCGCTTTCTTTGCCCTGCCTATTATTAGTTTCGCACGGCGTAATGAGACGGCCTGACCGGTAACGTGAGACACATAGGACAAAACATAAGACAAGATTTGAGGGGAGGTATTCGATTGGAATTAAATGAATATTTCAGCCGGATATTTCCGAACACGGCATCACAGATGTATTTTCCGAGCCGGAAGAACAACGGGATCTTTGTCTCCTTCTGCTTTAGTGAAGCAGGGAGTAATTATTTCTCGCACAAGCAGGGTGATAGATTAAAGTCAGACGATGTGCCCTTGGAACGCAAGCTCTATGACGGGTCGAGAAAGATGTCTCCAGACCTGAAGGCTTCTTTTAAGACTTTTAATGAGGATGGCCTGTGCGCATATTTTGAAAAGATCATCGACAAGAATAAGTACGGCGATGTAATGCTTGCCTTTGGAATACCTCCCACGGCAGAAAAAAATCCGCAAGCACTCCGAAGAGCACTTGCGGTTCAGTTCAAAGCCTTTATAGATAGCGACAAGGAAGACGCTGCGGATATTGTGGCAATGACCTATCAGCAGCTTTTGGAGGAACCAGAACAGGAGACCAGTTCCTTTCACCACATATCGTCTCTGTACCCGGACGACACGGTGTACATCAAGCCGGATCACAAGAGAAGCTATTCCGGTTTCATGTATGAGAAGCTGACGATAATGTGGAAATTCTCTAATCTGGGTACGCAAACTTGGCATGGTCGAAAGCTGTATCTTTCCAATCATGATGAGATAAGGCCACGGGCAGAAAGCAACTACATTGAAATACCGGAGACGCAACCGAAAACCGGTGTGGAAATCTCCACAGTCATTGAGCTCAGACCATTTGAAGGGCATACGACTTGCCATTGGATCATGGTAGACAGCGATGACAATGACTGTTATCCCGGTAGTCGAATGTTCGATATAGATATAGATGTAAAGTTCAAAAGGAAGAACTCTTAAAGATGGAGGTAATAAAGTGAGCGATCAGCTGCAAGTTGAAAAATGGGTAACATTAAAAGATGTACAGGCATATCTCGGTGTTGGACGAGAGACTATTTTGCAGTGGATTTCAAAACGGAATATGCCTGCGTATAAAGTCGGCAGACTCTGGAAATTCAAACTATCCGAAGTCGATGATTGGATTCGCTCCGGCGGAGCATCCGATGATAACGTGCCTGAGAAAGAAGAACAGGATGCTGAGTGAGTCCGATTTATGGGATAACAGATTTATAGAATGAAAATATAGAGTGGCAAACGGAGGAAAATGTGATGGACAATCAGGTTCATAATCAGATAGTGAGTTTTATATGGGGAATTGCAGATGACTGCCTGCGTGATGTTTATGTGCGCGGTAAGTATCGTGATGTTATTCTGCCAATGACGGTCATTCGCCGTCTGGATGCTATGCTGGAAGAAACAAAGCCAGCTGTGCTGACAATGAAGAAGCAGCTGGATGCCGCAAAGATTGATAACCAATGGCCAGCGCTTTGTAATGCTGCAGGTCAAGCTTTCTGCAATGCTTCGCCCTTCCTACTGAAAGACTTAACAAGCCGTGCAAAGGCTCAGACGCTTAAGGCAGATTTTATTGCTTATCTTGACGGCTTTTCGCCAAATGTTCAGGTGATTTTGGATAAGTTCAAATTCCGTAATCAGATCGACACGATGGTGGATGCGGATATTCTTGGGGCCGTTATTGAAAAGTTCACTTCTTCTGATATCAACCTGAGTCCTAATCCAATTTATAAGGATGAGGCAAAGACGATCCTCAAGCATCCCGGCCTTGATAACCACGGCATGGGTACCATCTTTGAGGAACTAATCCGTAAGTTTAATGAGGAGAACAACGAGGAAGCCGGAGAACACTGGACACCTCGTGATGTTGTTGAGCTCATGGCTGACCTTGTGTTTATGCCGATTGCCGACAAGATAAAAGATGCATCTTATTCCTGCTATGATGGAGCCTGTGGTACTGGTGGTATGCTCACCGTCGCTCAGGACAGACTTCTGACGCTGGCCAAGAGACGCGGCAAGGAAGTGGCTATCCATCTGTTCGGGCAGGAGATCAATCCTGAGACTTACGCTATCTGTACTGCGGATATGCTGCTGAAAGGTGACGGCGAGGAAGCTGAGCATATCATGTACGGCTCCACTCTTTCCGACGATCAACATGCATCCCGTCAGTTTGACTTCATGCTCTCAAATCCACCTTATGGAAAGAGCTGGAAGACCGATGCCGAGAAGATGGGCGGCAAGAAAGAAATACTCGACACGCGCTTTAATACCTATCTTGAGGGCGGAGAGGCTATGCAAATGCTTCCGAGTGTTAGAGATGGGCAGTTGTTATTCCTTTTGAATAATGTGGCAAAAATGAAAAAGGATACTCCTATTGGGAGCAGAATTGCGGAGGTTCATAACGGATCATCCTTATTTACGGGCGATGCCGGAAGTGGAGAAAGCAATGCAAGAAGATACCTTTTTGAGAATGATCTTGTTGAGGCTATAATTGCGTTGCCTGATGGCATGTTTTACAACACACCTCTTGGAACGTTCATCTGGGTTTTAAGCAACAAAAAGAGTGATAAGCGAAAAGGTAAAGTTCAGCTTATTAATGCCACAGAAATGAAGGCTTCAATGTGGAAGAATATGGGAAAGAAAAACGCTGAATTGAGTCCTGACATTAGAAAAGAAATTGTTCGCATTTTTATGGATATGGATGAAAGCGAAATCAGCCATGTGTACGGTAATGAAGAATTCGGCCATTGGAGAATTACGGTTTTACATCCTCTTTATGATGAGGCCGGATCTGTTATTAAGGACAAAAAAGGTAGAACTCAGATCGATAAAACCAAGACGGAAACAGAAATTGTGCCGTTTACATATCCCGGAGGAATTGATGTGTATATGAAAACAGAGGTTCTTCCATATACTCCTGACGCATGGATTGACGAAAAGAAAACACAAATAGGCTACGAACTAACGTTTACAAAATATTTCTTTGAGCCACGTCCAATAAGAGATATAGATGCAATTGCTGCAGATATCAATGATGTAATAGGACAGATGTCCGGAGTGTTAAGCGAGGTGTTATCATGAGTACATTTCATAGTTATACAGAATACAAGCCCACAGGTGTAAGCTGGATAGAATCAATTCCATCCCATTGGGAAATGAAAAAAATTAACGATCTGTTTTCGGAACGTTCAGAGAAATGTTCTGATAAGGATTTTATGCCTTTATCGGTCACTAAGTTTGGTGTAACAAAACAGCTTGATACTGCTGTGAAATCCAAAGACAGTGATAACCGAAAGAAAGTTCTGAAAGGTGACTTTGTTATCAATAGCCGCTCTGATAGGCGTGGGTCAAGCGGCTTTTCTGAATATGATGGTTCAGTATCGTTGATAAATATAATTTTATGCCCACGAGAAAATACCTCAATGTACTATCACTATTTACTTAGGAGCCATAAGTTTATTGAGGAGTTTTATCGAAACGGCAGAGGTATTGTGGCGGATCTTTGGACTACCCGATACAGCGAGATGAAGAATATATATGTTCCGGTTCCTCCTATAGAAGAGCAGAATCATATTTATGAGTTTTTGAGATGGAAAACATCAGTTTTTAACGGCCTTATTCCTGAAAAAGCAATTACGAAGGGAAACATGATTGCTTCAAGCAAGTCGTTGCTTGCACAAGAAATGATGCTCATTGATGAATACCGAACGAGCCTGATCTCGGCTGCTGTTACGGGAGCGATTGATGTACGGGACATAGTAATTCCTGAATATGAATACATTGAAGATCCTGACGAGGAAACGGATGAGGACGTAGATACAGAAGAAATGGATACACAGGAGGATTGACAATGGCTTTTACCAACACAAAGGAAAGCGGCCTTGAATCCTTAATCGTGAAGTGGCTGGTTGAGCAGAACGGGTACGAGAAAGGAACAAACGCCGACTATAACAAAGAATATGCTGTCGACGAAACACGCCTGTTCCGGTTCCTGCAGGATACGCAGCCGAAGGAAATGGAAAAGCTGGGTGTGTTCACTTCTGATACAAAGAAGCGACAGTTCCTGAACCGTCTATCTGGAGAGATTGCTAAGCGCGGTATTATTGATGTGCTTCGCAATGGCGTGAAGGTTTATCCGGCAGACCTCATCATGTTCTACCTGACGCCGACCGAAAATAACGAGCAGGCCAGAATCATGTATGAGAAGAACATTTTCAGCGTGACACGGCAGCTGCGCTATTCGCAGGATGCCGGGAAGCTGGCGCTGGATGTTTGCTTGTTTATCAACGGCCTCCCGGTTATCACAATGGAGCTGAAGAACCAGCTCACAAAGCAGAATACCGAAAATGCTGTGCGCCAGTACAAGGAAGATAGGGATTTTCATGATCTGCTGTTCTCCTTCAAGCGTTGCATGGTTCATTTTGCCGTGGATGATGCCACGATTCAGTTCTGCACGAAACTTGCAGGAAAAGATAGCTGGTTCTTGCCGTTCAATAAAGGCTATAACGACGGCGCAGGAAATCCGCCGAATCCGGATGGTCTTATGACAGACTATCTTTGGAAGGACATCCTGACAAAGAGAAAACTGTCCCGAATTATAGAAAACTACGCGCAGGTCATCGAAGAGGTGGATGAGGATACCAAGAAGAAGTCCATCAAACAGATCTGGCCTCGCTACCACCAGCTCGATTGTGTGGAGAAGTTGCTGGCCGATGTACAGGAGAACGGTGTCGGCAAGCGGTACCTAATTCAGCACAGCGCCGGAAGCGGTAAATCAAATTCCATTGCATGGCTGGCGCATCAGCTGATCGGGCTTGAGAAAGACGGCCACCCAATGATTGATTCTGTCCTTGTGGTTACTGACCGCCGTATTCTGGATAAGCAGATCCGCAATACGATCAAACAGTTCATGCAGGTCAAGAACACCGTAACATGGGCAGAACATTCCGGTGATTTGCGTAAGGCCATACAGGATGGCAAGCGCATCATTATATCTACGATTGAAAAGTTCCCGTACATCATCTCTGAGATCGGGCAGGAACATAAGAATAACAAGTTCGCCATCATCATCGACGAGGCACATTCCGGCCAGAGTGGACGTAACTCCGCGAATATGAATCTGGCGCTTTCCGGTCTTGCCACAGATGACGATGCGGACAACGAGGACAAAATCAATGCCATGATGGAAGGACGCAAGCTCGTCTCCTCCGCCAGCTACTTTGCCTTCACCGCCACTCCGAAGAACAAGACCGAGGAGATGTTCGGTGTTGCCTATGAGGAGGATGGTGAAATCAAGCATCGCCCGTTCCATGTCTATACGATGAAGCAGGCCATTCAGGAGGGCTTTATTCTTGATGTGCTTCGGAACTATACGACCATCGACAGCTGGTACAAGATCATGAAAACGGTCGAGGACGATCCGATGTTTGACAAGAAGCGTGCGCAGAAGAAGCTGCGTGCCTTTGTCGAGGGCAATCCGGACGTCATTGCAAAGAAGGCCGTCATGATGGTGGAGCATTTCCATGAGCAGGTCATTGCCAAGAAAAAGATCGGTGGCAAAGCTCGTGCAATGGTAGTCACCGCCAGCATTCCAAGGTGTATCGAATACTATTATGCAATCAATAAGTGCCTCGCTGACAGGCATAGTCCTTATAAGACCATCGTGGCCTTTTCCGGCGAGCATAAATATAACGGTCAGGAACCGGCATTGACGTCGGCTGCCATGAATGGATTCCCGGATGCTAAGATTCCGAAGGAGTTCAAAAAAGATCCGTATAGAATACTTATCGTTGCTGACATGTTCCAGACCGGCTTCGACGAGCCGCTGCTGCAGACAATGTATGTGGACAAGCCGCTCTATGATATTGCTGCGGTACAGACGCTTTCCCGCTTGAACAGAGCGTATCCCGGCAAGGATGAAGTATATGTTTTGGACTTTGCGAACAAGACCTCTGTGATTGAGGAGGCGTTCTCGAAGTTCTACAGAACAACGATTCTTTCCGGGGAAACCGATCCCAACAAGCTGTACGATTTGATCACCATTATGGAGGAGTATCAGGTCTACGATGACAGCGATGTTGAAAAGCTGGTAGACCTATTCCTGAGTGGAGCGGAGCGTGATCGCCTCGATCCGATTCTGGATGCTTGCACAGCTGTATATAAACAGCTCGAACTTGACGATCAGATTAAGTTTAAGAGCGCTGCTAAATCGTTCGTGCGTACATATGGCTTCCTTGGTGCAATTCTTCCTTATGGAAATGTTGACTGGGAGAAGCTGTCGATCTTCCTGAACTTGCTGATACCGAAACTTCCGTCGCCTCGTGATGATGATCTTTCGGAGGGTATCCTTCAGACGATAGATCTGAGCAGCTACAGGAATGAAGCGCAGGAGGCCATTGCTATTAAGTTGGAGGATGCTGATGCAGAAATTGCGCCGGTACCTGCAGGCAAGGTAGGCCATATCGTTGAGCCGGAAATGGATCTGCTTTCCAAGATCATCATGGACTTCAACGACATGTTCGGAAATATAAACTGGAACGATGCAGATAATGTGCAGCGTCAGATTCTGGCCATCCCGGAGATGGTGTCAAAGGATAAGAAATATCAGAATGCAATGAAGAACTCTGATGCACAGGAGGCGCGTACCGAAAGCGAGCGTGCTCTGCAGGCGGTTATCTTCTCTATCATGGCGGACAACATGGAGCTCTTCAAGCAGTTCCAAGACAATCCGTCCTTTAAGAAGTGGCTCTCAGATCTGGTATTCAACCTCACCTACAATCCGGAGGGCAAGGAGTACGTGATGCCGGGTGCGGAGCGGAAGTCTGTTACTTACGATTTTAATCCGCAGCAGGATTTGATGATGGTAGCTGAAGATACGGCACCTTATGGTGAAAAGAAAGATGACGACTAATTACAGGGAGGTGTATGGGCATTGGAACTCACAAAAACTGTAAAGGATAAAACTTTTGATGATTACTTTACAGAGGTCGATCACAGCGATTGCATCAGTGAAGATCGACCGGGTTCAATGCGCCTTTTTTACCTCAATGTCAGAAGCGGAAAAATCAAGATAGCTGATCTTGAGAAATTCACAATGCTGAACATTGGCCGCTATGTATTTTCGCGGGCAAAGCAGGAACAGTATGAAAAGGCCGGAAATCTTGATGCAGTCATGCAGCAGGCTCTTCGTATTATGCGTAAACGAGGTGCAGCTGATGCCAAGGGCACTGGAAATGAGCTCGGCGAGATTATGATTTATGCTTTCCTTGAGGAGAAGTTAAAAGCATATAAGCTACTCAGCAAAATCGAGCTAAGTACGGATGCCGCGCAATATTTGAGTGAGGCTGATGGTATCCATTTCCTGTGTTCTGACGGTACCAGCGGATCGTATAACCAGATGGTATTCGGTGCTTCAAATATCGTCGGAGAGATTAAGGATGCCATAGATCAGGCTTTTGAGATCATCAAGAAGATCAGTGCCCATGAGGATGACGAGGTTTATATGATTGAAAAGACCGTCCTCGACCGGTTCTACGATGAAGACGATCTGGCTGTTCTGAAAGAGTACATTGTACCAGAGGAAGGTAAAAAAGCTAAGTACGCAATTTCGTATGGCATATTCTTAGGATACAATTTCGGCATTCTACCTTCAGGTCGCAGCGATGATGAATTGCTGGATATTATGCAGGAGAAGCTGGAACAAGACGCACAGCAACACGCTGCATACATCTCGCAGAAAATAAAGGACTGCGGGCTGGAAAACCACGCATTCTATTTTTACCTGCTTCCGTTGAATGATGCGGAGACCGAAAAGAAAACGATAATGCAGCACGTATTGGATGGAGATGTTGACCTATGAGCGGTGAAAAGAGAACACTCGGTGCCGCCATATTTGCCGACATCGAAGATAACGAATACTTGAATAAGATTCATGAGAAGGTGCTGTATAACTATGCCCTGCGACTGCTTCAACTTACCAAGAAGGAACCACTGCCTTTCGGCCAGAAGGAGAAGCGTGATGCGTTGCGTTTCGCTGACCTGCTATCGAAGTCCAATGATCCTGAAAAGGCAAATGCTCATAAAATCTGGGCGCAGGAAATTGTAATCCTCTTGAATGAGCTTTATCCGGAGGACACGCTGATCAAGCTTTATGCCGGAGATGTCTTTTCAAGCATAGGAAACCACAAGGGCATAGAACACATTAATTCCGAATATCAGGACATTACTGCGCTGGAGAGGTTCTTCTCTGAATTTAGGGATGACTATCTTACGATTCCCGCCGAACCGAGCGAGAAGTTTTTCGCTGCTCAGAAAGCGGCATATGACCACTTGACAGACGAGTGCTTCAGTTATTCGGCTCCGACCTCTATGGGAAAATCCTTCATCATGCGGATGTTTATCAAGAACGAGGTTATCCACGGCGCACAGAAAAACTATGCTCTGATTGTGCCAACAAAGGCACTCATAAACGAAGTCCGTGGCAAGGTTATTGATGACCTCGGTGAAAATGGAAACCTTCAGAAAATCAACTACCTTGACCGCTGCAATTATCGTGTGGTAACTGCGGCCAGTGATATTGCGTTGGAGGAGGAACATAATTATATCTTCGCTCTCACGCCGGAGCGCTTACTTTACCTGTTGATCAGCCAACCGAAGGTACAGATAGACTATCTGTTTGTCGATGAGGCACATAAGTTGTCTGGCAAGAACAGCCGTGCTCCGTTTTATTACAAGGTTGTGGATATGCTTTTGAAACGAGAGCATAAGCCACACTTCATCTTTGCCTCCCCGAATATTCCGAATCCGCAGGTTTATCTTCGGATGATGACGGATATAGAAGCCGGTGATGATAGCAATCTGGCAATTACATATTCACCGGTTGTGCAGGTGAAGTTCCTTGTTGATCTGAAAAACAAGGAGATACAGGTATATAACGAGCACAATGGAAAAAGAATCCATGTTGCAAATATCCGTGACATGAAAGGCAGAAAAGCAAATCTCACTGATATACTGGTGTGGTTTGAAAGTATGAATGATAGGCTTCCTGAAGAAAGGCGGAAGCAGACTATTGTTTACTTTAATGGCAGGAATAAAGCTATCGATGCTGCACGAAAATTTTCAGATGCGATCGGTGATGCAGGTGTTAAGAATGATCCTGTCTTGGAGACGCTCGCGAAGGATATCCGGCAGGAAGTACATGGCGATTATTTCCTCGCCGAGATGATTCGAAAAGGCATCGCATATCACATTGGTTATCTACCTGCTTCTATACGAGCAAGGATTGAAACGCTGTTCCAAGAGGGACATATCACAATTATGTTCTGTACCAGCACTTTGCTTGAGGGTGTCAACCTGCCAGCGGACAATCTTTTTATTACAGATAACAAGATATTTCGCAGTGAAATGGAGCCAGTCGACTTCAGAAATCTGATAGGACGCGTGGGGAGGATCAGCTTTAACCTTTTTGGAAATGTGTACTTCGTCAGTGAGGAGACGGAAAAGGTTGAATCTGATGATTATGTCAGAATGCTGCAAGAGAAAGTTCCTGAGCAGGTGCTTTCCATTACAACAGATCCGAAAGTTCTTAAAAAGGTGGAAAAGAAGTATGTCGCAGATATCCTTAAAAGTGGCAGTTCGGTAATCCCGCAGCGAGTCAATGAAGAAGGAAAAGCTCTACAATCCGAAGAATCCTACATCATGATGAGAAAGTTCGGATTGATCCTTTTACGAGACATTGTTGAGGATAAGGATACACTTGTCCGGAGGGAGTTTAAGCAATTTCTTACAGATGAGGACGAGAGGAACATCCGCGCGAAATTTAAAAATACTGAGACTGTCCCGGATGACGATATTAACACATCTGTTGATCAGACAAAGCGGTTGATTATAGCAATAAAGAGAGATAACCTCCGCTATCCTGATGTGAAGGACGGATACTTCAAGCACGATGTGGTTTTGGCGTTTTTGAGGAAGCTGAGCGATGTTTTTCAGTGGAAAATATATGAGTCCAATACTCTTGGAAAGGATACACTGCTGAGTTGGTACGCTGTTATTCTCTGCGAATGGATGGAAGGAAACGGCCTAAATTATATTATGCGGGCTGCCCTGAAGCATCATCGTGAACATCCAGAGAATTTCTGGATCAACAATTATACGAGAGATGTTTATAACGACAACGACAAAATTCATAGAAACATTGTCTTTGCCGATACGCTTGAGGTTATTGAGAACATAGTTCTATTTAGCATATCGAATTATTTCCTTCGCTTCTCTAACGAGTTCAGGCGCATTAAGGGTGACGATGAACTGGATGCCAATAACTGGTATGAATATGTTGAATATGGTACCACCAATCCGCTGACAATCCTTCTTCAGAGAAATGGCTTCTCTCGTGAGTCGGCACGATTTATCAAGGAAAATCCAGAGTACGTTGTGAAGGACGGCAGCACCGGTAAGTTGAAACTGAAGGCCTCGTTGTCAAAGTGCGGGAGAACCAGCGTGGAGAACGAAGTCGAATATATCCGGCAGAATATTCCCGGAATCTTTGTAGACGAGGAGGATTAACACAAGATGAAAGGATCAGAATGTAAATTCGTAAAATACATGGAAGGCTCTGACAAGCGCTTTGTTATCCCGGTGTATCAGAGAAATTATGACTGGAAGACCGAGAACTGCAAGCAGCTATACGATGACCTTGTAAAAATCATCAAGTGTCACCGGAAAAGTCACTTCTTTGGGAGCCTCGTTTCCGTTTACAATCCGGATGGTCACAATGAGGAGTTCCTGATTATTGACGGTCAGCAGCGTCTTACGACTGTATCATTGTTATTCCTTGCCATGTATAACCTGATTGATAAGGGGATCATTGTGCCGAAAACCGCTAATCTGAAGCAGCGGATTTTTGAGGAATACCTTGTAGATAAGTGGAAGCCGGAGGATACTCGTATCAAACTCAAACCGGTAAAGAATGACCAGACTGCCTTTGGAAAGCTGTTCTCTGATCCGACGGAGCATATCCGCGAGTCAAATCTGACTGTAAATTACGATTATTTTTATGACCGCATTCAGAAACAGGAAATCACCATCGACCAGCTTTACGATGCGATCTGTTGTCTGGAGATTATAAACATCCGGCTGGATATGGACGACAATCCACAGCTCATTTTTGAAAGCCTGAACTCGACCGGTCTTGACCTCAGCGAAGGCGACAAGATCAGGAACTTCATTTTGATGGGCTTACCGTCCAAGGAGCAAGAGGCCTACTACGAGAAATACTGGAATAAGATCGAGGTTTGCACGAAATATGATGTAAGTGCCTTCGTCCGGGATTACCTGAGTGTAAAGCAGCAGGCCATCCCGCAGCAGAAGAAAATCTACATCAATTTTAAGGACTTTGTGGAGCTTGGAAAAATCGAAACGGAACCACTCCTTGCCGAGATGCTGGCCTATGCAAAGCGGTACCAGATTCTCCTAGAGGGTAATTCTGGAAGTGCTGCCCTTGACGCTTGCATTGACCGACTGAACCGTCTGGAGACTACGGTAACAAGGCCGTACTTCCTCGAAGTGCTGCGCCTATATAATGAAAACAAACTGACTTTAACACAGGTCACGGAGATTTTCCTGACGACAGAGAACTATCTGTTCCGCAGGACGATGTGTGACCTGCCAACAAATGCTCTAAATAAAATCTTCCTCATGCTGCACCGTGAAATCGTCCGGTACGACGGTACCGAGGATGACTATGTCGAGAAGTTCAAGTATGCGCTTCTCTCAAAGAAGGAGCGTGCGCGCTTCCCAGACGATGTTGAGTTTAAGGTGGCATTTGAGGAACGTCCAGTTTATCTGATGAACAGTAAGAATAAGATTTACATCCTTGAGCGCTTCGAGAATTTCGGCACTTCGGAGGATAAGGATGTATACCGCCACTGTGATGACGGCACCTATTCCATTGAGCACATCATGCCTCAGCATCTGACACCAGTATGGCAGAAAGAACTGGGTGATGATTATGAGCAGATACATGAAGTGTGGCTGCATCGTATGGCAAATCTTACACTGACGGCCTATAACTCGAAGTACAGCAACAGCTCATTCACCGAAAAGAAAACCATGCAGAATGGCTTTGATGATAGTGGTATCCGCATGAATACCTGGATTGCCAAGAAGAACAAGTGGACGCTGGCAGAACTGGAGGAACGCAGCGAATATCTCATAGGTCGGGCTCTTTCAATCTGGGCAGCACCTGTCACAGAATACAAACCGGAAGAAAAGCAGCTTGATACTTATACGCTTGAAGATGAGGGCGAGCTGACCGGACGACTGATTGCAAAATTCACCTTTAAGAACACGGAACAGCCGGTAACGAGCTGGGTTGAGATGTTCCAAAAGGTTATTCAGATTCTGTATGCCGAGGACAAGGCTATTATCACAAAGCTGGCCATGTCGGAGGAAGAGAATATTGCTCTTCACTTCAACACTAATCCGGATGCATTCACGAAGTCAGTGGAGATTGGTGACGGCATCTATGTATGGACAAACACCAGCACGCAGAGCAAACTATCTGTCCTTAGTCGCCTCTTCAAACTGTACAATGAAGATCCTTCTGATTTAGTTTTTTATCTACGTGATGAAAATGAGGCCAATGAGGATGAGCCGGGCAGCCGTTACGAGCTCCGGAGAAAATACTGGACGTGTGCGCTTCCGATTATCCAGAAAGCGCACGGTGAGGACGGTTCTTTCTCCAATGTTAATCCGTCAAGGGATAACTGGATCAATGGCTCCTTCGGTATCGGCGGTTTTTATCTATGCTGCGTAGCAAACTATGATGCAGCACGGGCAGAGGTCGTATTTGGCAGAGGAAATAAGCAAGAAAACAAGGACGCCTTCGATAGCCTGTACACACATAAAGCGGAAATAGAATCAGCGTTGGGCACGACGCTCCAGTGGAACCGTGGTGACGATATCAAATCGTCCAAGGTTTTCATTCAGCTGAATAACGTCAGTATTGAAAATGAGACTGACTGGCTCCAGATGGCAAACTTCCACGCCGACTGGACGAAGAAGTTCTACGATGTGATTGTGCCGTTTATAAAGCAATAAAGAAGGAGCGCATGATGAAAATAGGAAGAAATGATCCGTGTCCATGTGGAAGCGGAAAGAAATATAAGAATTGTTGTCTCCGAAAGGAAACAATGAGCATCCCTGACCGTATAAAACAAGCGGTTAAAGAGAGCGGATATAATGAAGATATCGGGAATGTGCTTGCAAATATGTATAGGTACATGGAGAGAAAGCAATGGTGGGGTGCCTGCCACGCTTCATGTGCTGCGTTATACGTTTGTCTGTCTGAGCTCGGATACAAACCTAAGCTATGTATAGGTGAGGTGCTTGGTCAGGGATTGTATTTTGATCATTCGTGGATTAGCCTTGATGATAAAATGATTGATCTTGCAATAAGCATGACAATGCTTGGGGGAGCACCGGCATCAGGAGTGATTATTCTTGGAAAAGATATCAAAACAGGGCTGCCTCCTATACTGGATTATGGCGTTCCAGGAAGAGGCATCGAGGATCAGGCGAAGTTCGTGATGGGGCTCCCATTTACCCAGTATATGGATAGCTTTCCGGATGAAAAAGGTGGTCTATGGGGCGTCGTGCGTGAAGTATTAAGTACTGATGTAAATATTCCGTCATTACGTGAAAAATATAAGGACACGAAGAGAGTTCTTATAAGACATGAATGATGGTAATTATGTTGCATTTGGAGGAGGTCTATTCGTTCGTGAGTAATGATATTAAAGCAATGGCTATGAGGTGCTTGAAGAGACTGGTGACCTAAAAACAAACTACTGGGATTATATGACCACAGAGCCTATAAATTGTAACGAAGAGTTAAAACGCTTGGAATGCGCTGACTATGATTTGTGTTCAGCTTTGTTGACGATGCTATTGCGAGAAGATCATTTTTGTAATGGTGCTTTTGATCAGAGAGTGGAATCTGGGCAGGTTGAATGTATTGTTCAACGAATGATAAAATTGCTTGAAAGGTAAGGCTGGGTTTCATTTATATCATTTCCTGCAACAGGATTCAGTTATTCGAAAAATTCGAATAACTCATAATTACAAGAGTGGTCAGTTATCCGATAATTTTGGATAACTGCTGGTAGCGGTTATTCACAGGGCGAAATGGAAAAACAGTATCTACCCAATTCACAAATCAGTTTAAATGAACTATTCGGAATTTCCGGATAGTTCAAATCTAATGGAAGCTAGGGCATATGTAATACCGATAAAATAATGACCGGATACCAGGTCGAGACGGTGAAATCCGGCAACTCAACTCCCTGCGAGTGTATGGCAAATTCGTGCTCGGAGCGGATGAATTGTGTAGAAGTTGAGCGGCTTTCACTGTCTCAACGGTCGAGACAGTGGCAGGGAGCAGCAGTGTAAAATTGCCTTGCATTATATAGATAGCAAAGGCCTTATACAGATTTGTTCCCATAGACTGGGGTGGTTAAGACCGTGATATGGATGTCAATTTTGCCACAGATTGCATCTGTTTGCATCTGCGAATGCGCAATGTCAGAGGTGTGGACCTGTTTCCGTTTTGATCGGATATGTTTCCGCGAATGGGCACAATACCTGACATCAATCAGAAGGTATCGTGCCATGTGGAGACGGTTGTCTTACTTTCCAAGGCGCTAAAGGTCCGGTGGACCTTTGCTCAGCGCGGACCGAAGTGGAACGGAGAATGGTCGACAGCAGAAAAGTGGAGGTGGACTTCTCTCTGGAGGATATGGATTTATCTGAATTCAAAGGAAAAGCGACACATGAGTAGATAAAGGCATATGTACTTGAACAGACAGGACTTAAGGTTTCATCACTGTATATCGCACAGATTAAGAAGAAGTGTGGACTGGATGTCCTTTTGCTGATATGGAAGTGTTCAATGGACAAGGTAATGATACTGAGAGATATTAAGACTGATAGGAATGATATCTATCTTATCTATTGTTACTTGTTCTGATTTCTCCATTCCCGTGGGGAGACACCATAAATATTTTTAAATGCACGGGAAAAATGAAGCTGATTTTCGTATCCGACAGCAGAGCCGACATCTGCAATGGATAAGGAGGTCAGCTTTAATAATTCCGTAGCCTTTACCATGCGGTAGTTCATAAGAAATTCCTGCGGGGAGCGGCCAATCGAGTTGCGGAAGATTTTTCCGAAATAACTCCGGTTGATGCCGCATACCGCAGCGATATCTTCAATCGAAATATTATTCTGAAAATTCTGTTCCATATAATTGATCGCTTCTTTTATATAATAATCACTCATGCGTCCGCTGGAGACCAGCTTTGTCGATTTTGCCGACTGTAGCAGATAATCCAAAAACAGATACAGATGCCCAATCAGATGGAAGGAGGATTCCTGCGGATGATTGACGATATAAAGCATTTCATCGGCAAGTTTTTCCCGTAATTCTTTGGAGTGTGAATGATAAATGGGCGCGTCTTTGCACAAATCTGTGACACTTAAAGCCTCTTTTACACGTAAGCCGTCAAATTCGATCCACATATATTCCCATGGAAGCTGTTCATCGGCAATGTAAGTATTAATCTGCCCCGGGAAAATCATAAATCCCTGTCCGCTTTTTACGGAATAGGTCTGTGTATTCCCGTTTGCATTGTCTGCCATGAGTGTTCCGGTTCCGGAAAGAATGTAGTGAAACAGGTAGTGGTTGCGTGTTGCAGGCCCGAATGAATGGCCGGGATCACACTGTTCATATCCAAACTGATACATGCACAGATCGATAAAATTTTCATTTGGAAAAATATTAAAAAATGTATTACTCATAAAACACTCCGTATATACCAAAATGCGATATTAGTATCTATTATAGCACAAAATATTGCATTTGGGTATAAAATTGAAAAAAAACGGATATTTAAGGATGCATAAAGGTATGTTATAATCAGATTATCAAAAAGGCAAGCGGATATATTTAAGAAAAGGAGAGAGGAATATGGCAAAAAGGAATATTTTCCGTAGTGTTGCGGCTGTACTCGCACTTGGCATGTGCATGACGGGGCTAGCCGGATGCGGAAGTGAAAAAAGGGCAGACGGGAAAACCGAAATCGAAGTGGTTTCCTACAAACCGGAAGCAGTTAAGGCATTTGAAAAGATTGAAAAGCGGTTCAATGAAACACATGATGACATCCATCTGACGATTTCATCTCCAAACGAAGCAATGACCATTTTAAAGACACGGTTTATCCGGGAGGATTATCCGGATATCATCGCAATCGGAGGAGACATCAACTATTCCAACTTTTTAGATGCAGATCTGTTTGATGATATTTCCGATCTGGATGAAGTCCAGACCGTAAAACAGGCATATCTGGATATGGATAAGGAACTGGAGTTTATTCCAAAGGATGGCACGTATGCACTTCCATATGTGGCAAACGCGGCAGGAATTTTATATAACAAAGATCTGTTTGAGGAAAATGGCTGGAAAGTTCCAACCACCTGGCAGGAATTTACCACACTGTGTGATGAAATAGAACAGAGCGGAACACTTCCGCTGTATCTGGGCTTTAAAGATACCTGGACCTGTCTGGCTCCGTGGAATGCGCTGGCAGTCGGACTTACCGATTCGGATACCTGCAATCAGGTAAATATGGGAAATACCACATTTTCCGATACGTATGGACCGGTAGCAGAAAAGATGCGTGCGCTTTTGGATTACGCAGAAAAAAATCCGTATGCATATGGTTATAACGATGCATGTACAGCATTTGCCCGCGGGGAAGCTGCCATGTATCCGATTGGAAGCTATGCGATCCCGCAGATCAAATCGGTCAATCCGGATATGAATATCGGTTCTTTTACATTTCCTGCAAATGATGAGGAATCAGACAATGTATTAAATTCAGGAATTGATCTGCAGTTTTCCGTAATGAAATCATGCAAAAATAAAGAGGCTGCATATGAAGTTTTAAAATATCTGTATGACGATGAGACCATTCAGATTTATCTGGATGATCAGGGCGGAATTGCCTGCAAAGACGGGGATTTTGCAATTCCGGAAACACTCGAGGATATGCGTCCTTACATTGAAAACAACCGCATGGCAGATTATCAGGATCACCATTATCCGAGTGAGATGAGTGTGGATGCCATGATCCAGACGTTCCTGCTGGATACAAGCGACAATGCACAGGAAAAGTTTTTGAAAAAATTTGATTCCGACTGGAAGCGCTACAACCGGGATTTGATTCGGAAAGTACAGGATTATCAGAAAGAACAGGGGGATGCATAATGAAAAAGAAAATGTCAAACAGGGACAAAACATTCTGGGCGGTTATCATACCGGTTGTAATCTTATTTTTTGCATTCAATACACTTCCAATGATTAAAGGTGTGATTTACAGTTTTACCAATTATAAAGGATACGGAACTTACGATTATGTCGGGTTCCGGAACTATGCAGATCTGTTTACGGATTCCCGCGTGGGAAAAAGCTATTTGTTTACGTTTAAATATGCACTGGCAGGAACGATACTGGTAAATGTGCTAAGTCTGATCATGGCAGTTGGATTAAACAGTGCAATCCGTTTTAAAAGTGCACTGCGCGGTATTTATTTTGTACCGAATATTTTAGGAGGACTTGTCATCGGCTATATTTTCAGTTTTATTTTTACTTACATTCTTCCAACCGTGGGAAATGTGTTCCATATTGGATTTTTACAGAACAGTATTCTTGCAAGTGAAAAATACGCATGGATTGGTGTACTGATTGTTGGTGTATGGCAGGCAGTTGCCATGAATACCATCATCTATATTTCCGGTCTGCAGACTGTACCGGAGGAAGTCTACGAGGCGAGCATGCTTGACGGAGCCAGTAAATGGAAGCAGTTCTGGAAAGTAACATTTCCACTGGTGATGCCGTTTGTGACGATCAATCTGGTACTGAGCACAAAGAATTTCCTCATGGTATTCGACCAGATCATGTCATTGACTAAGGGAGGTCCGGCACAGAGCACCGAATCCATCTCTTACCTGATTTATAAAAATGGTATGGATGGCGGACAGTTTGGATTCCAGAGTGCAAATGCAGTCATTTTCTTTATTGTGATCGTGGCGATTTCACTTTTCCAGATGACAGTCATGAATAAGAAGGAGGAGCAGCTATGATGAAAGAAAAAAAGAAAACAAACTGGGTACTTACGATTGTTCTGATTTTGGGGACGGTTACGGTATTTTTCCCGCTGTATATGGCAGTGATCATTGCGTTTAAGAAACCGAGTGAGATGACAAACGATGTGGCGGGTGCACTTTCTTTCCCGAAACAGTGGAGTTTTGAAAATTTCCGTCAGGCAATGGAAGTGACCGATTTCTGGCACTCTCTTGGAAACAGTTTACTGATCACACTGGTAACAATCGTACTGGCAATCCTGCTCCACTCAATTGCAGGCTACGTGATCGGACGCGGCATGGCAAGAAGAAAAAGTTTCCGATTTATCTATCTGTATATTGTCAGCGGAATGTTTGTTCCGTTTTCCATCTTAATGATGCCTCTGGTAAAGCAGACGGCGCATATGGGACTTGGAAACCGCGCGGGTGTCATTCTGTTGTATCTGGTATTTTATATGCCAATGAACGTTCTTCTTTACAGTGGGTACTTAAAAAATATTCCGATAGCGCTGGAAGAGGCGGCAGATATTGACGGAGCAAGCACATGGACTACTTACTGGAAAGTGGTCTTTCCAATGATGATGCCAATGCATGCAACAGTTGCAATCCTGACAGCTCTTGGAACGTGGAATGATGTTATGACACCGCTTGTGATCATGTCTGGAACCGGACAGAATACGCTGCCGCTTGCACAGCTTAATTTCCAGACACAGTTTGGAACCAATTACAATCTGGCATTTGCTTCCTATATTATGGCACTGATTCCAATCCTTATTTTCTATGTGATTTGTCAGAAACAGATTTTAAACGGTGTGGCAAACGGTGCAGTCAAAGGATAAAAATAAAACGAGGTGACTTCTATGGCAATTATATACAATCCAAATAAAAGAATATTTAACCTGCATACGGTGCATACAACTTATCAGATGCAGGTCGATCCACTGGGATATCTGCTGCATCTGTACTATGGAGATAAAACAAACAGCCCCATGGATTATGTTTTAACCTATGCAGACCGTGGATTTTCCGGAAATCCTTATGCAGCGGGCATGGACCGCACCTATTCGCTGGATGCGCTGCCACAGGAGTATCCTTCCATTGGAACTGGGGATTACCGCAATATTGCGCTGAATATCAAAAATGAAAAAGGGGTGGAAAGCGCAGATCTGCTTTTTAAAAGTTATGAGATCCGAAGCGGCAAATACCAGTTACAGGGACTTCCGGCTGTCTGGGCAGACAAAGAGGAAGCACAGACACTGGAAATTGTCCTTGCAGACGAAAACGCACAGGTTGAAGTTCATCTGCTGTATGGTGTTTTGGAAGAAAACGATGTCATTACAAGGAGCGTCCAGATTAAAAATACGGGAACTGGGCAGATTACGATCGAAAAGGCAGCGGCAGCCTGTCTGGATTTTGTACAGGGAGATTTTGATGTCCTGCGGTTTTATGGAAAGCATGCCATGGAGCGCAATCTGGAGCGTACGCCGCTGGGGCATGGAACCATTGCGTTTGGCAGCCGCAGGGGAACGTCCAGCCATCAGTATAATCCGGCAGTGATTTTGGCAGAAAAAGGAACAACAGAGACCGCAGGCAGCTGCTATGGAATGCTGTTTGTATACAGCGGAAATTTCTCCTGTGAGGCAGAAAAAGATCAGTTCAACCAGACGCGCCTGCTTCTCGGATTAAATGAAGAACTGTTTTCCTATCCGCTTGCGGAAGGAGAAACCTTTACGGTACCGGAAGTCATTTTGTCTTATTCGGCAGACGGATTGTCTGCACTGTCGCAGCAATATCATAACTGCATCCGCAACCATGTGTGCCGCAGCAAATATGTCCATATGCAGCGCCCGGTGCTGATTAACAGCTGGGAGGCAGCATATTTCGATTTTACGGGAGATACGATCGTGGATCTGGCAAAAGAAGCTGCTTCCCTTGGAATTGATATGGTAGTGATGGATGACGGCTGGTTTGGGAAAAGAAACGATGATAATTCTTCTCTTGGGGACTGGCAGGTCAATGAAAAGAAACTGGGGGGAAGCCTGGCAGAGCTTATTACCCGTGTGCATAATCAGGGGGTGAAATTTGGCATTTGGATTGAGCCGGAGATGGTCAATGAAGACAGCGACCTTTACCGGGCACATCCAGACTGGGCAATTCAGATTCCGGGGAAAAAGCCGGTGCGCTCGAGAAACCAGTTACTGCTTGATTTTTCCAGAAAAGAAGTGCGCGACTGTGTATTTGATCAGATTTGTGCCGTGCTGGATCAGGGAAAAATTGATTATGTCAAGTGGGATATGAACCGCAGTATGGCAGATGTCTATGCCGGAAATCTTTCCTATGATTATGTGCTTGGTGTCTATGATTTTATGGAGCGCCTGTGCAGCCGGTATCCGGATCTTCTGCTTGAGGGATGCAGCGGTGGCGGCGGCAGATTTGACGCAGGAATGCTTTATTATTCCCCACAGATCTGGTGTAGTGACAATACCGATGCAATCAACCGCACAAGGATCCAGTACGGAACGTCGTTTTTCTATCCGGTTTCCGTAATGGGGGCGCACGTTTCAGCGGTGCCGAACCACCAGACCGGACGAGTAACAAGTTTCCACACCCGAGGGGTGACGGCGATGGCTGGAACCTTCGGTTACGAATTAAACCCGGCACTTTTATCCGATGAGGAAAAACAGCAGATCAGGGAGCAGATTAAAACATACAAGAAGTATGAAACGCTCATTAACGAGGGAACCTACTGGCGGCTGTCCGATCCGTTTATGGATGAAATTGCGGCATGGATGACGGTGTCAGAGGAACAGGATCATGCATTAGTCAGCGCAGTGCGTCTTAGGGCAGAGGCAAATCAGGCAGCCGTTTATGTCCGCCTGCGTGGGTTAAAACCGGATGCCTTGTATCTGGAAGAACAGAGCGGCAGACAGTATTCCGGTGCAGCACTGATGCATGCGGGAATTCCGCTTCCGCCGTTTACCAGAGAATATGAGGCGTATCAGTTTGTTTTTACAGAGCTGAAAGAGGCTGGAGCATTATACGAAAAAGTACAGAAATGGTGTGAGAGGAATACCAAAAATCGCATGGTCATCAGCATTTACGGTGGCTCCGGTTCCGGAAAAACAACACTTGCCACGGCATTGCAGCAGTATTTTTTAAATGACGGCAGGGGCTGTTACCTGCTCTCGGGCGATGATTATCCACACCGGATTCCAAAACGCAACGATGAAGAACGGCTGCGTGTGTATAAAGAAGCCGGGGAAGACGGACTGCGTGGATATCTCGGGACAAAGAAAGAGATTGACTTCGACCGGATCAATGAAGTGCTTGCGGCATTTCATGAGGGAAAAGATTCGATCACATTGCGGCATATGGGACGGGAAGATGGCGAGATTTCATCGGAAGAAACCGATTTTTCCGGAATATCCGTATTACTTCTGGAGTGGACACACGGAGGCAGTGACGATTTACATGGTGTGGATCTGCCCGTCTTTCTGGAAAGTTCCCCGGAGGAGACCAGGGAGCGGCGCATCCGCAGAAACCGCGATGAGAATGCCGCAAGCCCGTTTATCTGTCGCGTGGTAGAACTGGAACAGGAAAAACTTGAAGTGCAGCGCAAAAATGCAGGATTAATCGTGGGAAAGGACGGAAGAGTTTATGAACCATAAACCGATGCTCAATGCATATCCCGACAGCCTTGGAGGAAATCTGGGAGATATCGTAACATTGCTGAAAACTGAGGCTTTGCAGGATGTATTTTCTTCTTTTTACATTCTGCCGAGCCTGTACCATTCCGATCTCGACCGGGGATTTTCCGTGATCGACTATGACCTGAATGAGCAGCTTGCCAACCGGAAAGACCTTGAACAGTTAAAGGATATGGGAATTGATTTGAAACTCGATTTTATTTTAAACCATGCTTCCGCACAGTCCCCGCAGTTTCGGGATCTTGTGGAAAAAGGGGAGGCTTCTGCGTACCGCGATTTCTTCATCGATTGGAACCATTTCTGGGAAGGGCATGGAACCATGACGGAGGAAGGCTATATCCAGCCGGATGAAAGCTGCCTGAAGCAGATGTTTTTCCGCAAACCCGGGCTGCCGATCCTAATGGTGGAATTTCCGGATGGAAAAAAAGTGCCGTACTGGAATACCTTTTATCAGGAAGTGCATGGCAGACAGTATCTCGGACAGATGGATGTAAACATCCAGTCACCAAAAGTGTGGAAGTTTTATCGTGAAACACTGGAAAAAATAGCCTCTTACGGCGCAGCGATTGTGCGGCTGGATGCCTTTGCCTATGCGCCGAAGACACCGGGAAAGAAAAACTTCCTCAATGATCCGGAAACGTGGGAACTTTTACAGAAGATCCATGCGCTGGCAGAACCTTTGGGACTTACGCTTTTGCCGGAGATCCACGCAGCGTATGATGAAAAAATATATGAGACACTTGCAGAAAAAGGCTATGCAACCTATGACTTTTTCTTGCCGGGACTGGTCATTGATGCGATTGAGAACCGGCGGGGAACGTACCTTGCGGCATGGGCGAAGGAGATTGTGGAAAAGAAGATCTCCACGGTCAACATGTTCGGCTGTCACGATGGCATCCCGCTTCTGGACTTAAAGGGGCTACTTCCGGAAGAGGAGATCCAGTCGTTAATTGACCGGATTGTATCCCGCGGAGGCATGGTCAAAAATTTACATGGACAAAAGAATCTGTATTATCAGGTAAATGCCACGTACTACAGTGCATTGGGAGAGTCGGATGAAAAAATGCTTCTGGCGCGGGCAATCCAGATGTTTATGCCGGGCAAACCGCAGATCTGGTATCTGGATCTGTTTGCCGGAAAAAATGACCATGAAGCGGTGCAGCGCGCGGGAGAATCCGGACATAAGGAAATCAACCGGACAAATCTTTCCACTGATCAGATCACGGAAGGGTTGAAAAAAGATGTGGTTCAAAAACAGCTTGCGTTAATCCGCATGCGAAATACCCATAAGGCATTTTCGGAAGGCGCAGAGGTAGCAATCTCCGGAGGGGAGAGGTCTCTGGAAATCCGCTGGGAATATAATAGTGCATTTGCAACATTATATGTAAATTTTGAATCAGGAACATATACAACAGTAGAAAGCAGATAGTTAAGTTGGGCTGTCGATTGTACATGAAACCTAAACTTTATAATGGAAGCTTTCATGAGAGAGTAATTCTGATAATAACCGTGGATTATATTTTTCATCAGTCAGTATTTGAACTGCATCATCATTGAGATGCAGATCGGATACTGACTGATTTGTATGTTCACGTAGTTCGGTTCGGCAAAGAAGATAATCGGTGCTTACTTGATAAAAGTCTGCAAGCGTCAGTAGATTGCCAAGTGACATATCTACATTTTCATCTTTCTCATAGTTGCCGGGTGTGGAACTTGGGATGCCGGTAGCATCAGACAATTCCTGCAATGACCTTCTTTTTTCTGCGACTCTCAAATCTTTCAGCGTTCCGGTATGGTAAGCCTTGTGTGCATAGTACAAAGGAAGTGTGGGAAGCAGGTAATCGGAAGAAAGCAATAAGGACTTGTCAAAAAAATTTTTAAAAAAATAAAACCTGCCATAATATTATTCCGTCATATAAGTGAAAACAATAATAAAAACCGGTGGAACATCGGAGAAAAGAGGAAAATATTATGGCAAAAGAAAAAAGAAATCTTTATGAAGAAGTAGAATTTGGTAACGATTATGGTTATGCAATGCAGGTAAAACGGGAAGCGGAGACACAGTTATATGAGGTTCAGAAAATCTGGGGACTGGCAATTGCCGGAACGGTCTGTGGAGGTATCGGAATGGTGCTGGCATTCCATCCGATTTTTATTATGATAGGATTTGTTATGGGCTGTGTTTGTTACAGCAAAGTGGGTGGTTTTGGAATAGCGGCAAAATGGGCATGGAACATTGCAAAATTTGGCTGGTTTGTAGTCCCGTATTTTCCGATTGATTTATTAGTCGGTGCCATCGCATTGTGTTTAGGTTTCCTTTCCTTATTTTTCCTGCCTTTTTTCGTGGTTAATCATATCAGAAAACAGGCACAGCAGAACCAGCAGCTGGCAGAAGCATTCCTGCATACATGCCAACAGAATGATGGTGCAGCTGCATAGTTGTTCGTCAAAATACATATAAAAATTACAGATTATCAAAATATTTTGATATTTCATCCAAAAAAATTCTATTCTTTCCAGATTGGTTTGTGATTATAATGAATTTAGTCGATGAGACAGGTTCGGAGAAACCAAAATCAACAAATTGCAAATCAGGAGGAAAAAAGAATGAGAAGGAAAAAATTATTAACTGTATTGGTGGCAGCAACACTTGCATTATCCATGGTTGGATGTGGCTCTTCCGGAGGAAGCGGCTCTGGTGACTCAGGAAGCACCAGCAGCGTAGCAAACAAGGATAAACCACTTTGCTGGTTTAACCGTCAGCCATCCAACAGCTCCACAGGAGAACTTGACATGGATGCATTAAATTACAACAAAGATACCTATTATGTAGGCTTCGATGCAAATCAGGGTGCTGAACTGCAGGGACAGATGGTTCTTGACTATATCAAAGAAAATGCAGCGACCATTGACCGTAACGGAGACGGAGTAATTGGTTATGTACTTGCAATCGGAGACATCGGACATAACGATTCTATTGCACGTACCCGTGGTGTCCGTTCTGCACTTGGAACCGGAGTAGATGCAAATGGAGCAATTGATTCAACACCGGCTGGTACAAACGTAGACGGTTCTGCAAAAGTTGTTCAGGATGCAACACTGGATGTAGATGGAAAGACTTATACAATTCGTGAACTTGCTTCACAGGAGATGAAGAACTCTGCTGGTGCAACATGGGATGCAGCTACAGCAGGAAATGCAATCGGAACATGGACCGCATCTTTTGGTGACCAGATTGATGTAGTTGTTTCTAATAATGATGGTATGGGAATGTCAATGTTTAATGCATGGGCAAAAGATAACAAAGTACCAACCTTTGGATACGATGCAAACAGTGATGCTGTTGCAGCTATCGCAGAAGGATATGGCGGAACAATTTCACAGCATGCAGATGTTCAGGCTTACCTGACATTAAGAGTGCTTCGTAATGCATTAGATGGAGTAGACATTGATACCGGTATCGGTACTCCGGATGATGCAGGAAACTGCTTAACAGAAGGAGAAGATTACAGATATAGTGAAGAAGAAAGATCTTACTATGCATTAAATATAGCTGTTACAGCTGATAATTATCAGGATTTCACAGACTCAACCAAGGTTTATGACAAAGTATCCAATCAGCTGGATGAAAGCAAGAGCCCAAGCAAGAAGGTATGGCTTGATATTTACAATGCTTCCGATAACTTCCTTAGCTCAACCTATCAGCCACTTCTTCAGAACTATGACAAACTTTTGAATCTTGAAGTAGATTATATCGGTGGTGATGGACAGACAGAGTCTAACATTACAAACCGTCTTGGCAACCCGGGTGAGTATGATGCATTTGCAATCAACATGGTTAAAACAGACAATGCATCATCTTATACATCACTTCTTTCAAAATAAGGTTATTGCCTGGAAGAAAACAGCATAGATACAGAAGGGCATCAGATAAAAATGGTGTCCTTCTTTTCAAAGAAAAGGAAGTAGAATTATGGCAGAGGATAAGAATAAATATGTCTTATCGATTAACGGCATGAGCAAATCGTTCGGAAGAAATAAGGTTCTGAATCATATCAATCTGAATGTCAGACCTGGAACAATCATGGGACTTATGGGTGAAAATGGTGCCGGTAAATCGACAATGATGAAATGTCTCTTCGGAACTTATCAAAAGGACGAAGGAACAATAATATTAGATGGAAAAGAAGTTAATTTTTCTGGCCCAAAGGATGCACTTGAAAATGGTGTCGCAATGGTTCATCAGGAATTAAACCAGTGTCTGGAGCGCAGTGTCATTGACAATATGTTCTTAGGACGCTATCCGAAGAATTCATTGGGAATGATTGACGAAGGAAGAATGAGAAAGGAAACTTCCGATTTATTCCGTAAACTTGGTATTACTGTTAATCTGACACAGCCAATGAAAAAAATGTCTGTATCACAGCGCCAGATGTGTGAAATTGCAAAAGCAATTTCTTATCATTCCAAAGTAATCGTATTAGACGAGCCGACTTCATCACTGACAGCACCGGAGGTTGCAAAACTTTTCAAGATGATGCGGCAGTTAAAAGAACAGGGAATTTCATTGATTTATATTTCACATAAAATGGATGAAATTTTTGAAATTTGTGATGAAATATCAGTTCTTCGGGATGGCAGCCTTGTTATGACAAAGGCAAGTAAAGATACCAATATGAATGAACTGATTTCTGCAATGGTTGGCCGTTCTTTGGATAACCGTTTTCCACCGGTAGATAACCAGCCTGGTGAAACGGTTCTTTCTATACAGAATCTTTCAACTAAGTATGCACCAAAATTACAGAATATTTCTTTTGATATTAAAGAAGGAGAAATTTTTGGACTGTATGGTCTGGTTGGAGCCGGTCGTACGGAACTATTGGAAACTATTTTTGGTATGCGTACCAGAGCGGCAGGAAATGTAATTTATAATGGAAAAGTAATGAATTTTACATCCCCGAAAGATGCAATGGATCATGGATTTGCTTTAATTACAGAAGAACGAAAAGCAAATGGACTTTTCCTGAAAGCAGATATTACATTTAATACTACAATCGCCAATATGAATCATTATAAAAATGGATTCGCACTTTCCAATGATGATATGGTTCGTGCGACGGCAGAAGAAATTAAAGTCATGCATACAAAATGTATGGGACCAGATGATATGATTTCCAGTTTGTCCGGAGGAAATCAGCAGAAGGCAATATTTGGTAAATGGCTGGAGCGCTCACCAAATATATTTATGATGGACGATCCTACAAGAGGAATTGATGTAGGTGCCAAATACGAAATATATGAATTAATTATCAATATGGCAAAACAGGGAAAAACAATCATTGTTGTATCCTCTGAGATGCCGGAAATCCTTGGAATCACAAACCGGATTGGTGTTATGTCAAATGGACATCTTGCCGGAATTGTTAATACTAAGGAAACAAATCAGGAAGAGTTATTAAGACTCAGTGCGAAATATTTATAATCAGGAAGGAGCATTGGATATGGCAGACAGTAGTATTATTCTTTCATCCGCTGCAGAGGCAGAGCTTTTGAAGCCGATTGATGAATATGTAGGGAAAATACAGGCACAGATTGATGAACTTCGTAAGGATGGTTCAGATAAGGTGCGCAGCTTAAAAAATCACATTGCAATCGTAAAGGAAAATAAGAATTTAACAAAAGAAGAAAAGAGCAGAATGATTGCAAAGGACAAGGAAGCCTTAGAAAAGGCAAAAGCGGTAGAGTCTTCAAATAAAGACAAAGTATCAAAGCTTATCGCAGATGCAGAAGGTTATCTTGCAAAACATTATAAAAATGATTACTATCAGAAAGTTGCTGATAGCTGCAAAGCTGAGAAAGAAGCTGAAAATGCAGAATACAAAAATATATGTGCTTCCATCAAAGCAGAGCATGAGCAGAATATGAGCAGACTCAGCGATGCAGATGAGAAAAAAGACGAGAAGTATGTTTATAAGAATAAATTATTTGATGCCCAGATGGCACATGAGTCCAGACTTCAGGAGATTAAGGACAGAAGGCATGATGCATATGCACATAAGTATCATCTGATTGACTTACTCCGTATGTCAAGATATACATTTGCACAGAAGAGAGCACAGAAATTTGAAAATTACAAATATACCTTTAATACCACACAGTTCCTTTATAAAAATGGATTGTATATTGTCATTATTTTAATCTTCATTGCTTTATGTATTATTACACCGGTTGTAAAGAATACACAGTTGCTGACAACGACAAACATCTTAAATATTCTGCAGCAGGCTTCACCAAGAATGTTCTTGGCATTAGGTGTTGCAGGACTGATTCTTTTAACAGGTACTGACCTTTCTGTTGGACGTATGGTTGGTATGGGTATGGTAACAGCAACCATCATCATGCATAACGGAATTAATACAGGTGGTGTATTTGGCCATATCTTTGACTTTACCGGTATCCCGGTTGCTGCAAGAGCAATTCTTGCATTGGCAGTCTGTATTGTACTTACAACAGCATTTTCTATGCTGGCAGGCTTCTTTATGGCGAAGTTCAAGATGCATCCGTTTATTTCAACCATGGCAAACATGCTGATTATTTTCGGACTTGTAACATATGCAACAAAAGGTGTTTCCTTCGGAGCTATTGATTCTGCAATCCCGGCTATGTTTATTCCGCAGATTGGAAAATTCCCGACAATTATCCTCTGGGCTGTTGTTGCAATTATCGTAGTATGGTTCATCTGGAATAAAACAACATTTGGTAAGAATCTGTATGCGGTTGGTGGAAATCCTGAAGCAGCAGCAGTTTCCGGTATATCAGTATTTAAAGTAACATTAGGAGCATTTATTCTGGCAGGTATCCTGTATGGATTTGGTTCCTGGCTGGAATGTAACAGAATGGTTGGTTCCGGTAGTGCAGCATATGGACAAGGATGGGATATGGATGCTATTGCAGCCTGCGTAGTTGGTGGTGTATCCTTTACCGGTGGTATTGGTAAGATTTCCGGAGTTGTAACTGGTGTACTTATCTTTACATCCCTTACATATTCCCTTACTATTCTGGGTATTGATACAAATCTTCAGTTTATTTTCGAAGGAATCATCATTTTGGCAGCAGTAACACTTGACTGTCTGAAATATGTACAGAAAAAATAAGTAATTCGTAATCAGAATCATTCATATATAATCACCATAGGCCGCCCGCTCATCGCCAGAGATGAATGGACGGCCTAAACAATATCAGGTATTCAGAAAAAGACATTTGTCTGATATAATAAGAACAGGAGAAGAAAGAGCTGAAAGAGGAACGTCATATGGAAAAGTATAAAGTGATTTTAGTTGATGATGAAATAGAAGCAATCCAGGCAATGGAACATAAGATGGACTGGGATGGACTGGGCTTTGAGGTGTCAGGCAGTGCAACCAATGGAGTGAAAGCCCTGGAACTGGTAGAAAATATACAGCCGGATGTTGTGATAACCGATATAAAAATGCCTTATATGAATGGCCTAGAACTGGCACAGAAGTTAAATAATGATTATCCCAATATACATATTATTATTTTTACAGGATTTGATGAATTTGAATATGCCAAAGAGGCAGTACATCTGGAAATTGAAGAATATATGTTAAAGCCGGTAAATGCAGTTGAATTATCTGACTGCATGGAAAGATTGAAAGAGACTTTAAACAGGGAAAGAGAAGAAAAATTAAATGTTAAAAAACTGCAAAATTATTTCCAGGATGCACTTCCGGTGCTAAGGACGAATTTTTTTGTTTCGTTAATTGAAGGCAGGGTAAATGAGACAGAATATGAGAAATTTTTATCTGCCTATCAGATTCCACTGGAGGGACCCTATTATTGCAGCGTGGTATTTCATACTTCAGAGCACCATGTGCCGGAAGGAATGAATCCATTGTTGTTATCCATGTCTGTCGAGCATGAAATAAAGGAAAGGATTGCATCAGAACTCAACTGTCAGGAATTTATGTATCTTGGGAATACAGTTTTGATAGTATCGCTTGATTCAGAAGATAAGGCAACAGAACTGACAGATTTTTGCGATAGATTCTGCAGATGGGCGAACCGTGTGATTGGTGCAGTTGTAACGGCCGGTGTTGGAAGATATTGCGATAGTCTTTTGAATATCAGTAATTCTTATGAAGGTGCAAGAAAAGCAGTATCCTACCGGGTTCTTTATGGAACTGCAAGGGCTATAAATATTGCGGAAGTAGTTCCACGGGAGCAGACGGTAGCCGTACAGTCAGAAGATACGAAAATGCATGAGTTGTTTAAAACGATTTATCTTGGAAATGTAAAAGACATTGAGTCAGCAGTAGAGAGGGAAGTGGAAAAACTTCATAAAAGTGCTGCTACAGTAAATCAGTATCATTTATCAGTTATGGAGATGGTAGGTGCTTTTTACCGGTTCTGTGCCAATAATTTTATGGACTTTAATGATTTCTTTGAAGAAAAAGAAAATCTCTATGAAAAGGTGCCGGAACTGGATAAAGCAACTCTGATGAAGTGGATGAAAAAAGCAGCAGTGGCAATTAGTGAAAAGTTGAAAAGTGCAAGAAATAATACTTCAAGGCGGCTGATTACAGATGCAAAGAATGTTGTGGCAGAGCGTTATATGGAACCTGATTTTTCCCTGGATACGGTATGCTCAGTGCTTGGTGTATCCAATTCGTATTTTTCAACGATATTTAAAAAAGAAACCGGGAAATCCTTTATTACATATCTGACGGATTACCGGATGGATGTCGCAGTCAGGCTTATTGTAGAAACCAATGATAAAAGTTATGAAATTGGAGAAAAAGTAGGGTATCTGGACGCAAATTACTTCAGTTATGTGTTTAAAAAGAAATTTGGAGTATCTCCGTCAAAATACAGAAAATCACCAGAATAGGAATATGGAGAGGTATGGATCAGAAAAAAAACAGAAAGAAAAAGCACGAAAAAAGGAATATAATTCAAAACATGATGCAGAATATTTCAGCCTGGATGGATATACAGTCACTGCTTATGACAGTTCTTTCTGCCATGACCATTGTTACAACAATAGTTATGGGATTACTGATTTATAGCCGTTTTAAAATGTCAGTAAAAGAAACCGCAATTTCCAATGCAGAAAGCCGGATAGAGAGTACAGTGGATCAGGTAAATAATGAATTGCGGAATATGAGACAGATTTGTAATGCTGTTAATTATAATATCGTACAGGAATATGATATTTCTGACCAGGAATTCAGCAGGCAGTTCAGTCTGTTGTATGAAGTAAATAATGATAAGCTGCAGAGTATGGCCCTTTATGACAGTGATGGGAAAATTATTGCAGCAGAACCAGTAGCTACCAGAGAAAAGAATCAGAAAGTAACAGAGCAGGACTGGTATAAAAGCGCTATAGATGAGATAGAAAATATACATATATCAACACCCCATATACAGGATTTGTTTGAGAATGAGACATATCAATATAACTGGGTGGTGTCTTTAAGCAGTCTTGTGGATATGAATCATGGTGACACTCCGGACAGTGGAGTATTGCTGGTTGATATGAAGTATTCCATGATAGAAGAGGTTTTAGATAACCTGAATGAAGCAGCGGGAGAGACGTATTATTATTTATGTACAGATGATGGGGAAATTCTTTATCACCCAAGAAAAGCAGAAATAGACAGGGGATTTTTTACAGAAGATAGCAGTACGGCTGCCGGTTATGCAGATGGTACATATGAGATTTCTGTGAATGTGGAAAAAAGTAATATAGTTGTGAACAGTCTATCTTATACCGGATGGAAACTGGTAGGAGTTGTACCGGAGGGGGTGCAGACGGCAAGCATTAATAAGTTCCGGTATTATATAATTGCCACGGCAATTATTCTTCTGATGATGCTTTTTGTTGTGAATAAAATTATGGCAAGAAAGATTTCGAAACCGATTTTGAAATTGGATGAATCCGTAAAGTCTTATGAAACAGGAGAAAAGACTGAAATATATATAGGGGGTGCTTCAGAGATAAGGCATCTGGCATATTCTGTCCAGAATTCATATAAGCAGATAGAACAATTGATGGAAGAAATTATCCGGCAGCAGAATAAGCGGAGAAAAAGTGAAATGGATGCACTGCAAAGCCAGATTAATCCACATTTTCTTTATAATACACTGGAATCCATCACCTGGATGGTAGAGGCAAATAAGAATGAAGAAGCTGTTTTTATGATTTCGGAACTGGCAAAACTGCTTCGCATCAGTCTTTCAAAAGGAAAAACAGTGATAAGGATTTCGGAAGAATTACAACATAGCAAAAGTTATATGAACATACAGCAGATTCGTTATAAAGACCGGTTTCAAGTGGAATTTCTGATTGATAAAAACGTAGAGGAATGCTGTACTGTAAAACTGGTAGTACAGCCATTGCTTGAAAATGCGATTTATTATGGAGTAGGAAATATGGATGAAGATGAGGGCGGCAAAATTATTGTACGCGGTGAGCAGAAAGGGAATGATATTTTCCTGTCGGTAGAGGACAATGGAATGGGCATGAGCCAGGAAGTGGTTGATAATCTTCTGACAAATAGTGAAAAAGTTCCGAAGCATGGTTCGGGAGTTGGGCTTATCAATGTGCATACCAGGATACAACTGATGTTTGGCAAAGAATATGGATTAAAAATTTACAGTGAGCCGGATGAAGGAACAAAGGCTGTAATACATATTCCGGCAATTCCTTATTCAGAGGAAAAACGTGGAGAACTTGAAAATCAGAACAGAAAAAGAGAGAGGGTAGAAGATGAAGAAAAATAAGCTTACCTTTATTCTCACAGAACTGATGCTTATTGTACTGGCTGCATTTTTTATAATCAGGATTTTTTCAGATAATGAGTCGATGAAAAGAGTTGCGGTTATTGTGGAAGATTCCGGAGATAAGAGATGGGATGCATTGCTGAATGGGTTAAAACAGTCTGCGGAAAATAATAATCTGCATCTGATCATTTGTAATACAGATTTAATTGAAAGCATGGAGGATGAAGAAGAACTGATTAATGAACAACTGCAGAATAATGTAGATGCATTTGTAATCTGTCCGGCTCCGGGAAAAGAAACAAAGACTATGCTAAACCGGCTGCAGGGGGAGAGACCGTTTATACTGATTAATGAGGATACCTACGCAGAAGAGCCATCTGGTTATGCAACGGTAAAGCCGGATAATTATAAGATTGGTCAGATGCTTGCGGAGCGGTTAATACAGGATGATGAAGAACAACTGGAGAATAAAAAAATCGGTGTCATTCTTGGAAAGGCAGAGACAGAGGAAAATGTGAACAGAATTGCAGGGTTGAAAGATGGTCTGGAGGGAAGTGGT
The DNA here is from genome assembly GCF_003462605.1 of Roseburia sp. OM04-10BH. NCBI lineage: Bacteria > Bacillati > Bacillota > Clostridia > Lachnospirales > Lachnospiraceae > Roseburia > Roseburia sp. OM04-10BH. Next base: position 163,432 of record NZ_QTZI01000005.1, on the reverse strand, counting down.
TGTGAAATTTCCTGGGAGTACAATTATGCCAGGGGAAACCAGAACACCAGTGAGATTATTGCATCTAAGAAACAGGTGGATTATCTGGTAATTCTGGACAATTGGGCATTAGAAGAAGTGGGGGAGGCTGCAGAAGAAAATAAGTATCACGGTGCAAAGATTTATGGAGTTGGAAGCAGTGAAAAAGCAATTGTGTTATTAGATAATCAGAATATAGAATGTCTTGTCGTACCGGATGATTATGAGACGGGGTATAAGAGTATGAATGAGATTGCAAAAAAGCTAAGGCATTCCTTTTACAAAATGAACAGTTGTAAAACAGAAGTCAGAATAATCAATAAAGAAGATTTGTATTCAAAAGATCTGGAAAGGTTTTTGTATTCATATGAGTAGAACAAGAAGAAGGACAATGGCGGTTACGGTAACACTGATAATACTGATACTGGTGCTGTCCGGATGCAATCAGAAGACAAAGCGGATAGAAAATACGCTGAGGGTGAGTGTAGTTACCTATACGCATGATGACCCGTTTATCAATGCCACGGTGGATGAACTGAAGGAAGAGTTAAAGAAGCGGGAAACAGAAGAACGGAAGATTATAACATCTGTCAGAAGTGCAGATAATGATCAGAAAGCCCAGAATGAAATTGTCGAAGAAATGATAGATGCCGGGTGTGATATTTTATGTGTAAATCTGGTTGACCGAACGGATCCGACAACCGTTATCAGACTGGCAAGACAGAATGATATTCCTGTCATTTTCTTTAACAGAGAACCGGTTCCGGAGGATTTGTCGCAGTGGAATCAACTATACTATGTAGGATGTGAGGCAAAACAGTCCGGCGAGATGCAGGGAGAAATTGCAGCAGATTACATAAAGAATCATCCTGAGGTTGACAGGAATCAGGATGGGAGAATTCAGTATATTTTACTGGAGGGAGAGGCTGGACATCAGGATGCCATCAGCCGTACAGACAGTTCGGTAAAGACACTGATAGAACAGGGAATCAATCTGGAAAAACTGAGCTACCTGTTTGCAGACTGGAACAGGGGACAGGCGGAAAATAGAATGAATCAGATTATCAGTCAGTATGGGACCGAAGTGGAGATGGTTATTTCCAACAATGATGAAATGGCATTAGGGGCAATTGAAGCTTATAAAGATGCCGGTTATAACCGGCAGGAGTGGCCGATTATATTTGGTATTGACGGATTGGAAGATGCATTAGAGGCAATACAGAATGGAACCATGCAGGGAACCGTATATAATGACAAGGAAGACCAGGCTGGAGAAATGGCAAGGCTTGCAGTGGACATTTATGATGGAAAGAATCAGGAAGTACAAAGCCTGCAGGAAGAAAAATACTATGTATCTCAGTATCGTAAAGTTGACATCAGTAATGTTGAAGATTTTATAAAATAGTGACGAAGAGGAAATATTATGCAGGAAGATTCAAAGTGGCTGAATGATTTTTATCAGGAAGTTAATGCTGGAAAAAGAATGGAACTATGGCAGAAGCACGGGTGTACGGAACAAGCAGAAGGAGATACTTTCCGGGAGCAGCTTTTATATGCTCGATATGGAAAGAAGAAAAAGAAAGAGGATACCTTTATTGGTTATCTGATGCAGATGAAATATCTTTCGGAAAGTACCGGAGTAGATTTTTCGGGACAGCGGAAGAAACAGGCAGTTGAAATCATAAATGGGTTATATCTTCTGGATGCAGAGAACCGAAGCCGGGTGGAACAGGAGATACTTCAGGCAGAATTAAAGAATACGTTTCTTACATTTATGGATGTGAGTAAAAAGGGAAGAGGTTTCACCTCTTTAGTATTTGGAATGGGACAGCTGTCAGAGGAAGGAATTGCTAAAAAAATAGCAGAGCAGATAAGTGCAATTGCATTTACAATGCCACATAAATTTCATATGGACAGGGAATTTGCAGTTTTGCAGAAAGCTGCGTTGGAAGCATTCCGGCAGCAATACCCTGAGCGGGAGCATTTTCTGATGAAATAGCTGCAGATTTTTGCCAGACAATAGAGATGAGGACTATTTTTTACTCGAAAATTGTCGAAAATTGTGGAAAATCGTAAGAATAAAACACATTAAAAATGTGAAAATTTGACAATTTTATTGAGAAATAATATTATTAACGAATAGATAAATATGAGATATTATTTGTTGAAATTGAAAAAAGGTAGCTTATGAGTATAAGTAAAGGGTGGTGCTTGAAATGAGTCTGGTTTTTACCAATGACAACTGTATTGGGTGTAACAAATGTATTCGCGTGTGTCCTTGTCCGGGGGCATGTGTGGCAGTAACAGAAGAAGATGGAACAGAGCGGATTCAGGTAGATCCGGCAAGGTGTATTGGCTGTGGTGCATGTATGGATGCCTGCAAGCATGGTGCAAGAGAGTTTGAAGATGATACGGAGCAATTCTTTGCAGACCTTGCAAAAGGTGAGAAAATATCCATACTATTAGCTCCGGCGTTCAAGGCAAACTATCCTGAAGATTATGAGAGGGTATTGGGAGGATTAAAGAATCTTGGAGTGAACCGTATAATCAGTGTATCTTTCGGTGCAGACATTACAACCTGGGGATATCTTAATTATGTAAAGAAATACAACTTTACCGGTGGAATTTCCCAGCCATGTCCGGCAATTGTGGGATATATTGAACACTACTTACCGGAGCTTCTTCCAAAGTTATTCCCGGTACACAGTCCGATGATGTGCAGCGCAATTTATGCAAAACAGGAGATGGAAATTACGGATAAACTGGCATTTATCAGTCCATGTGTTGCAAAATGGTCAGAGATTCATGACCCGGATACAGAAGGCTATGTATCGTATAATGTGACATTTGATCATTTGATGAAATATGTAAGAGAACATAATATATCAGGTACATTTGCCAGTGATGAAATTGAATATGGACTTGGTTCCATCTATCCGATGCCGGGTGGCTTGAAGGAAAATGTATACTGGTTCTTAGGGGACGATGTATATATACGTCAGATAGAAGGAGAGAAACACACATATCGTTATTTAGAGGAGCATAAGGAAGAAATTGCAAAGGGCATGAATAAAGAATTATTCATTGACGCATTAAACTGTGGAATGGGTTGTATTTACGGAACCGGTGTTGAAGAGGAAATTGCAGGAACAGATAAAGCTTTATATAATATCCATCAGATACAGGAGAACTGTAAGAAGAATACAAAGAACAGTGCATGGTCAAGAAAACTGACTCCGGCACAGCGCCTTGCAAAATTAAATAAGCAGTTCTCAAAATTAAAATTGGAGAATTATCTTAGAAAATATACAGACTGCTCCGAAGAGTGTAATTATAAACTTCCGTCTACAGAGGAACTGAATCAGATTTATGATGAGATGGGCAAGAAGACTAAGGAAGCAAGATGCATTGACTGCGAATGCTGTGGCTATGAAAGCTGTGAAAAGATGGCATTTGCTATTTATAATGGCTTCAATAAGAAGGAAAATTGTATTCATTTTGTAAAGGATACCGTAGAGGAAGAGAAGAAGAGAGCATTAGAACTTGCTGATGAAATCAAGGCAGAAAAAGATGCAGTGGAGAAACAGCAGGAGAATATTAAAACAACGGTGGAGACAGTCAATGACTTGTTTGTATCACTCTATGATTCTGTGGATGATATGGTGAATGGAAACGAAAGTAATGCGACGGAATGCAGTGCAGTATCAGAGGAAATTGGTAATGTGTCTGAATTCTGTGAGAAGCTGACTGGCAGAATGCAGGAGATTGATATGCTGTTGGAATCTATGGCAGAGAATAATCAGGAAGTAGTCTCCATTGCTGCACAGACTAACCTTCTGGCATTGAATGCCAATATCGAAGCAGCCCGTGCAGGAGAGGCGGGAAGAGGTTTTGCAGTAGTTGCAGATGAGATAAATAAACTGGCCATGAATTCCAAGGATACGGCATCCCGGAGTACAGAGAGCCAGGCAAAGGTAAAAGAATCCATTGCGGAGATTATCAAAGATGCGGATGAGCTGGCAAATGTTGTAAATGATACCGGCAACCGGATTCAGAATCTTGCCGCAGCAACGGAGGAGATTGCAGCATCGTCCAATGTGATTTTAAGTGCCGCAAATAGTGTAAAGAGCACACTGGAACAATTATAAAAATGGTTTACAGAATCGCAGATGAGAAATCATCCGGTTGCATTCTAGCTTTCATTGGAGTATGATTGCGTTGGTATGGAACCGGTCAGTTCCTACGAATATAGATGCACAGGAGGAGAAAGACATCATGAAAATGAAAACCAGACAAATTACAGTTAGTGCAATTATGCTTGCAATCTGTATTGCAAGTCAGTTCTTTAAAAATTTAAGTGTATACATAACAGGACCAGTTATCAATGCAGCATTAATCTTAACTGTATTGTATGCGGGACTGGCATGCGGAATTATTTTAAGTATTATTACACCGGTTACTGCATTCTTTATTACCGGAAGCCCGGTAATGGCAGCCATTCCAGCAATGTTTCCATGCATTATGGCAGGAAATGCCATTCTGGTGCTTTGTGTAGCGTTGCTTAAGGGTAAGCTTGGTAGTAAAGCAGGATTCCCGGTTTCTATTGTAATCGGTTCTATCTTAAAAGGATTATTTATGGGAGTTGTAATTTCCCTGATTATTTTACCAAATATGCTTCCGGAGAAAATGGCACCAATGTTAAAGGTATTGCAGCTTCAGTTCTCACTGACTCAGGTAGTTACCGCACTGATTGGTGGAGTGTATGCATTTATTATTGCGGCAGCATTAAGAAAGACTTCATTAGGCAAGCAGGATTAGTAGAATACGAACAGAATAAAAATAAAAATGGAATCCCCCGGAGCAGGCGGTTAATAATAACCCAAATCTGTTTCGGGGGATTTTTGGTTACGCGATAATTAGAAAAACTTGCAAAGCGTGTCTCTCGTAGTTGCCGGGTACCCGTAAAAAGCTGCCGGCAGCTATTGGTGCGGGTTTTGTAGATTGAAATTCTGCCCCAAAAAGCCGGGTGAGATAAATTTCTCATATTTTGAAACGGATGTAGACTGCACAGAATCTATCGTTTTCCTTATAGTGTTTTTATAATACGAAGAAAGGAAGGATAGATTTATGAAAATGAAACGTGCTTTAAAATGTATTGGTGCAGTGGCACTGGCAGCATCCCTGATGATGGTTCCGTCCATGATTCCGGTGCAGGCATCAAATGGACCATGCATGGAAGGAGAGTTTGCATTTGCCAATATTCAATTGAATGATACGGTTGTATTTTCCACCAATGAGAAAAATACAGTGGACGGAGCGTCTTATGACCAGGCAAGCAATACGCTGACCTTAACCAATTATGACCATCCGGATGTTGCACTTTATACCAACATGATGGGAGACGATTTTAAATTGAATCTGGTAGGCAGTAATAAGCTGCAGAATCTTGGAATCTGGCATGGCGGCTGGGGCGGCTCCCTGACAATCTGCGGTTCCGGAAGCCTTACTGTCAATGAAAACAGAAAGAATCCGGATGGTATTGAATTATTTGCAGAAGGCGGCAAGTCGCTGCTGACGGTTTCCGGGGACAGTACAGTAACGGTATATCGTGGAACTGACGGATGTCCGTTTGGTTCATCCTGGAATTATACGTCATCACCGATTGTGGCAAAGGGACAGGTTAATGACATGAAGATTCAGGCAGAGCATCCTTTTGAAATGATTCAGGTATATGGTGGTTATTTTGGAACTGATATCAGTCCGGTCCAGAGTGATGTGTATACAAAAACCGGAGAAGAAGGCCGGTTTGTTATAACAGAAGTAACCGATATGTCCGGAAATAAGACCTACCGGATTGAAAAATTGCAGGAATGCACTACGCTGGGTGCAGAGGTAGCAATAACTGTAGAAGATAAGCTTACGGATATTTCGGCATATACAGCAAATGGAGAGATAGCAGCTTATTATTCCACTACGATGGCAAGTGGAGGAAGTGATGCCTGTCTGGTAAAGAAACAGGATACGGGAGACACCTTTATTTATAGAGGAACCTATTATGAGGCTGGTAATTCTTACCGGATTCTTTGTCCGATTCTTATGAGTTATACGGATTATAATACACAGGAAACCAGATATCTTATGGACGCAGCACATCCGGTTATGAAAGAGCTTGTAGAAAACATGGCGCTTGCGGAAGATACCTTACCGGCTGGTTATGAATTTGAAGGAAAAGAAGTAGAGAATGTTTACAATGTATATTCCGGGGCGGATGTGATTTCCTTTACACCGAAGCAGGTTGTAGTGAATGGCGTAGTGGATGTAACAGATGGAGATACCGCTATTTCCGACAATGGCTTCCAGCAGATATTGGCAGAGAATCAGACAAAGGACATTGTTATCAAATCCAATGATGAGCTTTCCTTTACCTTTGGAAAAGGAACCATGTCAGCCGTTGATAATGTTTCCAGCTATGATTTTGGAGTAAAGATTGTAAAAGATTACAGTGAGCTGGGCACGCTTCCAAATGCAGTAAATAAGAATATTTTCATTGAACAGATTAAGTATAATTATTCCGGTCAGCTTCCGGCAGAAGCACAGATTCGTATTTTTGTGGGAACCCGGTATGCCGGAAAGACATTATATTACAGCCGGTTATTTGACAATGGAACGATTTTAAATATTGATGCGGGAGTAGTAGATTCAGAAGGATATCTGACCGTAAAACAGAATCATTGCTCTACTTATCTTATTACCACAGAAAAGCTGGCAGATACGGCTGCCACAGGAAATGGTGGTACAACATCCGGAAATGGCGGTACAACTTCTGAAAGTGACAGTACAGCTTCCGGTGGTGCGGCTGGAACAGCAGCAAATGCATCAACAACAGCAAATAGCCAGCCAACCGTAAAGACATCCGGTAAACCAAAGACAGGTGATAATTCTGCAATTGCAGTTTGTATGACATTGATTGCAGCAGGTTGTGGAGGAATGTTTGTTTTCAGAAGAAAGAAAGCAACTGAAAATGAATAATCAGAAATAAAAAAGAATAATCAGAATGGAATAAACAGAACAGAATAATTAGAACAACCAGAACAGAAAGGACAGGCACGGATAAAGAGCCTGTCCTTTCTGCTGCCAAAAGAATTGTACAATCATCTTATTTGCCGTATAATAAAAAATAATATAGTAGAAAGAAGCGATAATATGCGCATACAACTTGCAGCTACCATTCGTAAATATGATAAGAAAAATCTTCCAAAGGATATTCTGGCCGGTATTATTATTATGGCAGTTTCCATTCCGATAGCTATGGGTTATGCACAGATTGCAGGACTTCCGGCAGTCTATGGTCTGTATGGTTCCATTTTCCCAATTCTGATATTTGCACTGTGTTCGACTTCACCACAGTTTATTTTTGGCGTAGATGCGGCACCGGCAGCCTTAATCGGTTCGGCACTGGTGGGACTTGGTATTGAGAGTGGAAGCAGTGAAGCAATTGCAGCAGTGCCGGTACTTACTTTCTTTGTGGCAGTCTGGTTATTGGCGTTTTATTTTATGAAAGCAGGAAAACTGGTGAACTATATTTCGGCACCGGTTATGGGTGGATTTATTACCGGAATCTGCACCACGATTATTCTGATGCAGGTACCAAAGTTAATGGGCGGTACCGCCGGCGTTGGAGAACTCATTGAGCTGGTGGAGCATATCGGGCAGACGAAGGTGAATCTGCCATCACTGATTTTAGGCGGCATTTCCCTTCTGATACTTCTTGTATCAAAGAAAGTAATGCCGAAATTTCCAATGGCAGTGCTTTTGATGGCAGCAGGAGCAGTAATGACAAAATTTTTTCCGGTGAGGGAATGGGGAATCCAGACGTTGTCTGCAGTAGAACCGGGACTTCCACAGTTTGTGATTCCGGATATCCGCATGCTTCCGATGAAAGAGGTAGTAACTATCAGCCTTTCGGTGGCAGTGGTCATTATGGCAGAAACGCTTCTGGCAGAAAATAATTTCGCACAGAAGAATGGATATCGAATGAATGATAATCAGGAAATTTTTGCATTCTCCATGGGAAATTTCCTGGCAGCATTTACAGGCTGCTGTCCTATTAATGGCTCTGTTTCAAGAACTGCAATGGGAGAACAGTATCAGAGTAAGACACAGCTGACCGGAATCATAGCCGGTTTATCCATGCTGGTATTGCTGCTTTGCGGAACCGGATTTATCGGCTATCTTCCGATTCCGATGCTGACGGCAATTGTAATTTCTGCATTACTTGGGGCAACGGAATTTGAGCTTGCTGCAAGATTGTTGAAGGTCAGCCGTACAGAATTCTTCATTTTCTTAGGCGCATTCTTTGGTGTGCTGATGCTTGGAACCATCAATGGCGTTTTGATTGGCATTATACTTTCCTTTACTGAGATGATTATCCGTACTGCCAAGCCATCAAGATGTTTTCTTGGAATCCAGCCGGGACATCGCCATTTCCGGGATTTAAAAGAAAGTCATCAGATACATGCGATAGAAGGCGTTCTGATATACCGGTTCAGCAGTAATCTCTTTTTTGCTAATGTGCAGATGTTAAAGCGGGACATTGAAGACAATATAAAAGAGGATACGAAGGCAGTCATTTTAGATGCCAGTGCTATCGGCTCCATGGACATTACAGCGGCGGATCAGTTGGAAATGCTGTATCAGGGTCTTAAGAAACGTGGTATCTGTTTTTATATTACAGAACATATTGCAGATTTGAATGAACAGATGCGAAAGCTTGGTCTGGGACACATCATAGAAGAGGGCAGCGCAAGAAGAACAATACATATTGCTTTAAAGGATATGGGTTATGAACGTCCTTATCCGCTGGAGGGCGGTGTAGACAATAAACAGCGCAGTGCCTCAAGAAAGAGGGCGGATAACCGGGTGCAGGAATTTGTCTGGGCATTTGGTTCGGAAACTGAAGATGCTATAGAGCGGCAGATTGTGGCACAGATAGAACAGCTGAAAAAGACAGGAGATGTGGAAAAGCTGTTACATGGAAGCTGGTCCCATATGGAAGAACTGGACGAAGATGAGTGGCTGGAGCATTTAGAGGAGCATTTGAAAGAGATTGTTAATATTTCCGGTAAAGATGAAAGAACGCTGGCTATGCGGTTAGAGGAACATCGACGGGAAGTACATGAGCGTATTGCAAAGGAACATCCGGAACTGGCAGAGCGCTTTAAAGAACGCCGGCATGCGTTAGACGAACATCTGAAGGAACGGAGACCGGAGGTTTATGCACTGGTAGAGGACTTAAGGGAAAAACGGACTTCAGGAAAGATTTAATTAGGCAGAGACATCTTGCTTTTTCGACAAAATTTGCAGGAACCAGTCTGATAATCTGAAACAGATTGGAAGGTATTATGCGGGATGAAAAAGGAAAAGCAGGAAAAAAGGTTTTTTACGGTATTGATTGTATGTATTGTGGTTATGGCTTTGATATTTGGCTGGATGTCAAAAGACCTTGGGGGTTCAAATCAATACATTGATAAGAACAGCAAACAGAGTTTATCTGAACTGATGGAACAGATGGAGCGTGCTTACCGGAACCGTCTGGAGATTACTTATGAACAGATAGATTCTATTGAAAAATATATGTTCGGGGATGGGGAAAGGGAAGCAGAACTGAAAGATTACCAGAACTATTTTGACTCTATGGAAAGTAATATGGTGCGGGATATTGTCTTTGTCAATGATGAAGGTGAATATCTGTGCATGCGTGGACTGAATGGCAGAATACAGATGCAGGATGGATTGTCAGAATTATTTGGTGAGAATAAAGGAATTGCCCAGTACTGTACCTGGAAGGATGGAGAGGAAATCTTTATAATTGCAAAATCAGTAGATTCTTTTTTGGTCAATGGGGAAGAATATGAAGCAATTGCATTTCTATTCCGGCCACAGATTATTAACGATCTTTTTGTAACGTCTGCTTATAACGGACAGGCTAATATCTATGTCATGGATGAAAACGGAGAAGTGGCATATGCAAGCATTAATAATGAGCCGGGTGAAGTAACCATAAATTATAATCTGTTTGATAGTTACCATGAACAAAAGATTATGAATAAGAAAGATTATGAAAAAGTGAAGTCGGACTATGCAGAACGCAGCTCCGGGTGTATAACCCTGGAACGTGAAAATGAGTCCGACTATTTTTCGTATCGTGCATTAAAAGGAACACAGTATATGATAGCCTGTGAAGTGGACATTACGATTGTGCAGAATGTACTGGCAGATTATCAGATTATGATGCTGCATATCTGGCTGACAGTGACCTGCATTATCATTGCAATGTTAGCAGCACTGGGTATTAGTATTCTATGGATTTATAATGAAAAGAATAAGGTAGCTTACGCGAGACGAAATGCAATGCAGCAGGCAGAAGCAGCAGAGAAGCTGGAAGAAGTCAATACTGCATTGGAAGAGACGGTGCTGTTTGCAAATACGGCAAAAGCAGAGGCAGAGCGTGCCAATGAAGCGAAAAGTGTATTTTTATCCAATATGAGCCATGATATGCGGACTCCTTTAAATGCGGTTATGGGACTGGCTACACTGATTTCAAGAGATGCTGAAAATTCGGATTGTGTCCGGGAATATGCAAGAAAACTGACTTATTCAGGGGAACATCTGCTTGGACTCATTAATGATGTCCTTGATATGTCGAAGATTGAGGCCGGTAAAACGGTCCTTAATATTATGAACACGAATATTGCTGAACTGGTGGAAGAACTGGATATGATTATCCGTTCACAGACCAGAGAGAAGGGGCAGGAATTCATGATTCATGTACATCGGATAGAAACAGAAGAAGTGGAAGCAGATAAATTACGTCTGAAGCAGATACTGCTGAACATTTTATCCAATGCAGTAAAATATACCCCAAAGGGCGGTAAGATAGTATTTGATATTACAGAAGTACCAAAGAAAAAGGGAAACTTTGCACAGTATCAGTTCCGGATCAGTGATAATGGACAGGGGATGGGTGAAGAGTATCTTAAGAATCTTTTTGACCCATTCAGCCGGGAAGTGCAAAGCACTGTTAATCCGGTTTCCGGAACGGGTCTTGGAATGCCAATTGCCAAGAGCCTGGTGGAGTTAATGGGTGGAAGCATTCATGTGAAGAGTAAGCTTGGAAAAGGAACTGCTTTTGAGGTGATTTTGAATTTCCGGAAAATAAAGTACCAGGAGAAGGTTAACTGGTGGAAACTGCAGAAGATAAGCCAGGTACTGGTGGTTGATGATGAGAGTGAATCAGGAAGATATATTATGGATACGCTGCATCCGTTTGGGATTGATGTGCAGACAGCAGATTCCGGCAAAATGGCGGTTCATATGGCAGAACAGGCTGTGGAAGCCGGAAAAACAAAGACCTGGGATGTTGTAATTATAGACTGGAAGATGCCGGGAATGGATGGTGTTACTACAGCAGAAAAATTGCATCAGATTCTGGGAGAGAAAACAGTATTACTGCTTTTTGCCTATGATTGTAAGGAGATAGAAGAAGCAGCGGGTTATGCTGGAATTCAAAGTATTTTAAGCAAGCCGTTTTTTGTGACAAATTTTAAACGGTGCATCGAACAGGCAAGAAAAGAGCAGCAATTGCAGGGGAAAGGACAAGCAACAGAAAAAGAGAAAATGACATTAAAAGGAATGCGTTTTCTGATAGCAGATGATAATGATTTAAATGCAGAAATATTGGAAGAACTGTTAAAAATGGAAGGTGCAGACTGTGACCGGGCAGTAAATGGCAAGGAAGCAGTAGAAATGTTTGCAAGAGCGGAGGAAGGACGATATAATATTATTTTAATGGACATTAAGATGCCTGTTATGAATGGCTATGATGCAACGAAAGAAATCCGGAGACTTAAGAAGAAGGAAGCAGCGAAAATACCGATTTTTGCCATGACTGCCAATGCCTTTGCGGAAGATATCCGGACCTGTATGGAAGCAGGGATGGATGCACACATTGCCAAACCGGTGGATCTGGATTTATTAGAAGAAAACATCCGGATTTATATGCAGGCAAAAGCATAACAAAAGAAGAAGGGAACAGAAGAATGGGTATTTTTAAGAAACGTCTGACTGTAAATGAAGCAATCAATGCAGCGCATACTTCGGAAAATGCAATTATAATTGACTGCCGGGCAAAGGAAGATTACCAGAAAGGACATGTGGCAGGAACAAAGAATATTCCGCTGGACAAGATAACGGAAGACCGTATTTTGCGGAGATTCCCGGATAAGGAAAAATCTTTTTATATTATAGGAAGTTATAGCTGCCGGTCCGAAAAGGCGGTAAAAGCATTTAAGAAATTAGGCTATAAGAATGCCATTTTCGGCGGTTATATGGAGGAACACCACGGAATTCTGGTGAAGTAAGCTTAATGATTAAAATTGTATAAAGTCTATAAAGAATAAGAAAAATGCAGAAAATGTTTGTGAAAAAACAGGAAATTTCTGCATTTTTTTAATGTCAAAATATACAAATTTACGCAAGTGTACAAATTGCATAAAAAAACAACCAAAAAACTGGCAAAAATTGCAGAAGAATATGGAATATTTACACGAAAAAACGGCAAATGGTCAGACCTATTTTCACGGGAAGAAAACGGTTGCGTTTGCATTTTTTTCTTGTTAGAATTTTAACGATTTAAAAATGCCTTAGAGCAGCAGAAGGAAGTGAGACAGATGGATGCTCTGGTAAATAGCCTGATGGAAGAATTGAACTGTGAAACGGTATTTACAATTCCGATTTTCGGAGGCATTCCCATTTATGAATCCGTAGTAGTAACCTGGATTATCATGGCAGTAGTTATTGTGCTGTGCATACTCCTGACCAGGAACTTAAGTGTGGAACATCCGGGACGCAGACAGATTATTCTGGAAACGGCTGTAAACGGGTTGAATAACTTCTTCCGGGATACCATAGGCGAAAATGGAAAGCAGTATATTCCTTATCTTATGACGGTGGCAATCTATATTGGAATTGCCAACTTAATCGGTCTGCTGGGATTTAAACCACCGACCAAGGATATGAATGTTACTGTGGCATTGTCCCTGATGAGTATCATATTGATTGAGATGGCGGGTATCCGCAGGAAAGGAACGAAGGGCTGGCTTAAGAGTTTTGCAGAGCCGATGCCGGTAGTACTTCCAATCAATATTCTGGAGGTCTTTATCAAACCATTGTCGCTGTGTATGCGACTTTTTGGAAATGTATTAGGTTCATTTGTCATTATGGAATTGCTGAAAATGGTAGTACCGGCAATTCTGCCAGCAGTATTTAGCTGTTATTTTGACATTTTTGACGGATTGATTCAGGCATATGTATTCGTATTTCTGACCGCATTGTTCGTCAAAGAAGCAACCGAATAGGGAAGAAAAAACAAAAAGAGAAACAAAAAAGTAGAAAAGAAAAGGAGTGCATATTATGTCATCAACATTATTAGTAGCAATCGGAGCAGGTATCGCAGTATTAACAGGTATTGGAGCAGGACTTGGAATTGGAAAAGCAACATCATCCGCAGTAGATGCAATTGCAAGACAGCCGGAAGCAGAGAGCAAAATCAGCAAATCACTTCTTCTTGGATGTGCATTGGCAGAGGCAACTGCTATTTACGGATTCGTTATCGCATTGTTAATCATCCTCTTCTTAAAATAATAAAGAAAGATTATAGAAAGGCAGGTACGGGAAATGCTTAGCATTAATTTTTGGAATATCTTATGGACCGTTGTAAATCTGCTGGTATTATATGTAGTCTTTCGTAAATTTCTTTATCAGAGAGTCATGAATGTGATTGAGGCAAGAGAAGAAATGGTAAAGAAGCAGTTCGACGATGCAAAGAAAAGCGAAGAAGATGCCAGAAAATTAAAGGCAGATTATGAAGAACACTTATCGGATGCAAGAACGGAGGCAGACCAGATTATTATTGATGCCAGAGCAAGAGCAGAAGAAGAGCATGCACGCTCGGTAGAGAAGACCCGGGAAGAGACTGAGCATATGTTAGAAAAAGCCAAGGAAGATATTGCAAACGAGCAGGAAAAGGCACAGCAGGCAGCTCAGGCTGAGATTGCCAGACTGGCAGTCATCGCTGCACGGAAAATTATGAAAACAGGTGATGCTCATGACACAGGAAGCAGTAAATAACGCAAAGGTATTGTATCGGCTGGGTGCCACAAGACAGGAGGCAGATGAACTCCGGGAGCTTTATGAGCTTACACCGGAACTGCTTAAGGTTCTCACAAGTCCGGTGATTTCCATACATAAGAAGGATGCCGTGATAGAGAAAATTTATCAGGATGCCGGATTATCCAAGGTGCTTGTGAACTATACCAGGATGATGTGCAGACTGGGTTTTATCGGAGAAATGGAGGATATACTGGATGCATTTTATCTCTATTGGGACAGACAGAATCATATCCTGCGTGCAGAACTGACCTGTGCAGGCACACCACAGCCGGAAGAAGAAGCAGAGGCAAGAAAGATTCTTGCAGAGAAATATCCCGACTGTGAGATTGTTCTGACAGAAAAGGAAGATGAGAATCTCTTAGGCGGATACATCATTAAGGTTCATCATAAAGAATATGACAGAAGCTATGAAGGCCGCTTACGTCAGTTGGAAAGAAAATTAACAGGGAGGTGAAGCCTGTGGGCGCAATTAGTGCTGCAGACATAATCTCGATTATCCAGAGCGAGATAGAAGAATTTGACTGGGATGAATCCAGTCGTGAGACCGGTTCCGTAATCTGGGTTGGTGATGGAATTGCAACCATTTACGGAATTGACCATGCAATGTATGGTGAAATTGTTGTATTTGATAACGGTGTCAAAGGAATGGTACAGGATATCAGACAGAATGAAATCGGTGTTATTTTATTCGGCCGTGATACCGGAATCAAAGAAGGAACCAAAGTGGTTCGTACCAGGAAAAAAGCCGGAATCCCGGTAGGGGAAGGCTTTGTTGGAAGAATTATCAATGCATTAGGTGAGCCGATTGATGGAAAGGGCGAGATTAAGGAAGATGATTATCGTCCAATCGAAGAGGAAGCACCGGGCATTGTAGAACGTAAATCAGTAAATACACCAATGGAAACAGGAATCTTGTCCATTGACTCCATGTTCCCAATTGGTAGAGGACAGCGAGAGTTAATTATCGGAGACCGTCAGACCGGAAAGACCTCCATTGCAACAGATACCATCATTAACCAGAAAGGCAAAGGAGTAATCTGTATCTATGTTGCCATCGGACAGAAGGCGTCCAGTGTAGCAAAAATCGTATCTACACTGACCAGGCATGATGCAATGGATTATTCCATTGTGGTTTCCTCAACTGCAAGTGATCCTGCATCCATGCAGTACATCGCACCATATGCAGGAACTGCAATGGCAGAATACTTTATGCATCAGGGAAAAGATGTGTTAATCGTATATGATGATTTATCCAAACATGCGGTAGCATATCGTGCAATCTCTCTGCTGTTAGAGCGTTCTCCGGGACGTGAAGCTTATCCTGGTGACGTATTCTACTTACATTCCAGATTGTTAGAGCGTTCCAGTCGTTTAAGTGATGAATTGGGCGGAGGTTCCATTACCGCACTGCCAATCATTGAGACACAGGCAGGAGACGTATCCGCATATATTCCGACCAACGTCATTTCCATTACAGACGGACAGATTTTCTTAGAGAGTAACCTTTTCTTCTCAGGTATGCGTCCGGCAGTCAACGTTGGTTTGTCCGTATCCCGTGTCGGTGGTGCTGCACAGACCAAGGCAATGAAGAAGGCATCCGGAAGTATCCGTATCGACCTGGCACAGTATCGTGAGATGGAAGTATTTACCCAGTTTGCATCGGATCTTGATGATATGACCAAGGCACAGTTACAGCATGGAAAAGCATTGATGGAGCTTTTAAAACAGCCACTCTGCCATCCGCTTTCCCTGCATGAACAGGTAGAGACACTGTGTATGGCAAACCATGGTGTATTTGATAAAGTAGAAACAAAGAATGTAAAACAGTATCAGAATGAGATTCTTGAATATATGGATTTGAAGCATCCGGAAATCGGCAGGGAAATTGAAGAAACCAAAGTGCTTTCCGATGAACTGACCGATAAGATTGTTGCGGCTGCAAAAGAATTCGAAGACAGTAGAAATCAATAGGAATGAGCAGGTGTTGTTATGGCAAATGCAAAGGAAATTCAGGATCGGATGAAGAGTATCAATGATACATTGAAGATTACCAATGCAATGTATATGATTTCTTCTTCGAAGCTGAAGAAATCAAAGAAAATGCTTTCTGACACAGAACCTTATTTCTTTACCCTGCAGTCGGAAATGAGCAGAATCTTAAGACATCTTCCGGATATAGAGGACATTTATTTTAAGACCAACGAAGAGAAAAAGCCGGAAGAACGGATGGTAGGTTATATTGTTATTACGGCAGATAAGGGTCTGGCAGGCTCCTATAACCATAATGTATTAAAGCTTGCAGAGGAGCATTTGAAAGCACATAAAAATAACAAACTGTTTGTATTAGGTGAGTTAGGCCGTCACTATTTTGAACAGCGTGGAATTGAGATTGATAAGCAGTTCCACTATACCGTACAGAATCCGACATTGAACCGTGCAAGAAATATTGCAGAGGAACTTCTGGAACTGTACCGGAAAGAAGAGTTAGACGAAGTCTATATCATCTATACCAGCATGGTCAATGCGATTCAGGAGGAGACACAGATCAGACAGCTGCTCCCACTGAAGAAAGCAAGTTTTAACGTGAAACTGCCTGCAGATATTCCGATGGAGGAACTGGCATTGAAACCATCTCCGGAGGCAGTGATGGATCGAATTGTACCGGATTATGTAGTTGGTTTCATCTATGGAGCGTTAGTTGAGTCTTATTCCTGCGAGCAGAACGCAAGAATGATGGCAATGGAGGCAGCAACCAAAAGTGCCAAAGATATGCTCCATGAGCTGGATATTTTATATAATCGTGCAAGACAGGCAGCAATTACCCAGGAAATAACCGAGGTCATTGCAGGAGCGAAAGCTCAGAAACGGAAAAAGAGGCAGTGATAAGGAGGCTTTTTCATGAAGACAGGAAAAATCATACAGGTGTTAGGCCCGGTAGTGGATGTCTCATTTGAAGACGAAGAATTGCCGGCAATCAAAGACGCCCTTGAAGTGAAAAACGGCGATAAGAAGTGCATCATGGAAGTGGCACAGCATATCGGAAATCATATGGTACGTTGTATTATGTTAGCTTCCAGTGAGGGACTTTGCCGTGATATGGAAGTAACCGCTACAGGAAGCGGAATAAAAACTCCGGTCGGTGAGCAGACATTGGGAAGACTGTTCAACGTATTAGGAGAGGCAATCGATGGTGGCGAACCATTGAAGGATGCACCGGAATGGGTCATTCATCGTGAACCGCCGGCATTTGAAGACCAGAATCCGGCAGAAGAAATCTTAGAGACCGGAATTAAAGTTATCGACCTTTTAGCTCCATATGCAAAAGGTGGTAAGATTGGATTGTTTGGTGGAGCCGGAGTAGGTAAAACCGTATTGATCCAGGAGTTAATCAGTAATATTGCAACAGAGCATGGTGGATATTCTATTTTCACCGGTGTTGGAGAGCGTTCCCGTGAGGGTAATGACCTCTGGACAGAAATGAAGGAATCCGGTGTATTAGAGAAGACTGCCTTAGTGTTCGGTCAGATGAACGAGCCGCCTGGAGCACGTATGCGTGTGGCTGAGACCGGACTTACCATGGCAGAATATTTCCGTGATGAGAAACACCAGAATGTGCTTCTTTTCATTGACAATATTTTCCGTTTTACACAGGCAGGTTCTGAGGTATCTGCATTGTTAGGACGTATGCCTTCCGCAGTAGGATATCAGCCGACACTGGCAACTGAAATGGGTGAATTGCAGGAGCGTATTGCATCTACAAAGAACGGTTCTGTTACATCCGTTCAGGCAGTCTATGTACCGGCAGACGATTTAACTGACCCGGCACCGGCTACTACTTTCGCACATCTGGATGCGACCACCGTACTTTCCAGAAAGATTGTAGAGCAGGGTATTTATCCGGCAGTAGACCCGCTGGAATCTACATCCCGTATCTTAGAGGCAGATATCGTTGGAGAAGAACATTATCAGGTAGCCCGGAAAGTACAGGAGATTCTGCAGAAATACAAAGAGTTACAGGATATCATCGCAATTCTTGGTATGGAAGAGCTGGCAGATGAGGACAAGTTACTGGTATATCGTGCAAGAAAGATTCAGAAGTTCTTATCACAGCCGTTCCATGTAGCAGAGAACTTTACCGGCGTAAAGGGTGTTTACGTTCCATTATCTGAAACCATTCGTGGATTCAAGGCAATCATCGATGGTGATATGGATCAGTATCCGGAAAATGCATTTTTCAACGTAGGAACAGTAGAAGACGTTATCCGTAAAGCAGAAGAGATGGAACACCAGAATGCATAGCATATATTGTGCAGGAATACGCCTGGTGACATCTTTCGAATAAAGAGGTGCAAATATGGCAGGAAATACATTTTATTTAAAAATAATTGCAGCGAACCGGGTATTCTATGCCGGCAGATGCCGTTCACTGATTGTTCCGGAATATGATGGACAGAAAGAGATTCTGGCACATCATGAGGATATGGTTATTGCCATAGATGAAGGTGAAATGCGTTTTCAGCCGGAAGGAACTGCAAATTGGGAATATGCAGTAGTTGGTATGGGCTTTGTGGAAATCGTCAACAACCGTGTGACACTTCTGGTAGAAACCGCAGAGCGTCCGGAGGAGATTGACGTTGCCCGTGCCAGAGAAGCAAAAGAACGTGCCGAGGAGCAGATGCGGCAGAAGCAGAGCATCCAGGAATACTATCATTCCAGAGCATCCTTATCCCGTGCCCTGACCCGGCTGAAGGCAACCAGCAAGTACCAGTAAGCAATAGGAAACCCGCAGATTATCTGTTTGAAAACAGGTGGTCTGCGGGTTTCTTGAGCTGCCGGTGGCAGGTTCTATAGGTATCAAATATTTATGTAATATAAAAGTTATTTCATGAGTGCAGTAACATCCTCTAAAGGAAGATTACAAAGTTCTGCTATTTCCGTTGCATCAAATTTTCCAGTATTCAATAGACGAAGGGCAGTATCGGTAGAAGCCTGTTTCTGTCCCTGCTTAATGCCTTGTTTTAATCCCTGCTCAACACCGGCGTCAAATTCGGCTTTTCTCAGTTTTTTCTCTTCTTCAACTTTATCGTATTCAAAAATACTCATAGCAATTACCTCCGCCTGATTCTTCCTAAGAAAATCTGCCAGAATATTTTCCTGAATGCATTCGGTGACAGCCTTTTGCACGGCATCATCCAAAGGCATTTGTTCGGTAAAAGAACGAACCTTTGCGACATAAATGGAATATCTGGCAATAGGATGTTAGTGAAAAATTGAAACAAGGTTATTTCATGAGTGCAGTAACATCCTCCAAAGGAAGATTACAAAGTTCAGCTATTTCTTTCGTATCAAATTTTCCTGTTTTTAAAAGGCGAAGGGCGGTATCGGTAGAAGCCTGCTTTAATCCCTGTTCAACACCGGCATCAAATTCGGCTTTTCTCAGTTTTTTCTCTTCTTCAACTTTATCGTATTCAAAAATACTCATAGCAATTACCTCCGCCTGATTCTTCCTAAGAAAATCTGCCAGAATATTTTCCTGAATGCATTCGGTGACAGCCTTTTGCACGGCATCATCCAAAGGCATCTGTTCTGCAAAGGAACGAACCTTTGCAACATAAATGGAATATTCCTTTAATATCTGGCAATGGGACATTAACTCGTTGTTGTGTCCTGCGTTTACATTGAATGTAGTAACAATAAGTTCTAACGATGGATTGTCAGTTACATGATAAAAAGCATCTGACAAACGGCTGGTATAGCAATCATCTATCGGTGTGCTTCCATTATAAAATACAATAAAATGGGGATTTGGAATTTTTTGTAGTGCAGAAGAATACAGGGATTTCTTATCCACAAGCTTCTGGTATTCCGCTGCGATGTAGAATAAATCCCGAAGCGGAATATTTGGATTCATTGTGGACTGATGCTCGTATAGATAGAGATTCATGTCCAGAATAAAAGCCAGATCGTTCTTCATTCCCATGTAAATGGCATTTTCCAGAGTTGCAATTTCAAGCGCACCGGAATCCGTGTAATGACTGTTATTAACTGCATTATAAAGGGAAAGTAACGCTTCCTTATCCGAAAACAG
>NZ_QTZI01000005.1:0-143087 GCF_003462605.1 Roseburia sp. OM04-10BH | reverse complement strand
AAGGGAAAGTAACGCTTCCTTATCCGAAAACAGCATCCGGAAAACAGTGTCCTTAAATTTGCGGTTCGCCACCGGTGTGCGTTTCGTTGTTTCATTTGCTTCATGTGCTTTTCCTGTCATAGGCAAGTCCTCCTTGTGTGTGGCAGGAGGATAAGCAGCAATAGAAAATAAATATCATATCCAGTGGCAAAAGATTATCTGCTATCGAATAATGGCAGTTATTTCCATACTGTATCGCTCCTGCTTTTTAGTTAAATAGTGAATCAAAAGCATAGATAGATACAGAAATGCTGGGTTCTATGCAGAACCGGATTTGAACTATAGAAAGTGCCATATAGATTGTATAATATATGCTTTTTCACATTTTAACATAGGAAGAGGGCAGGAGCAAGACGGAAAAATATGAAAAAAGTATTAGAAGTATAAAATCCGGTACAAGCGCAATGATGAAAAAACCAGAAAATAAAGGAACTTACAGACTTTTTGATAAAAAAAACGTGTCGTTGAAGCTATTATGGTACTTTGTTAAAATAATGTTAAACAGTTAGTACTAAATGTAATTTAAGCGAAAGGCGAAAAAGAAAATGGAACAAAAAATGGTATATCAGTCAATTGCAGATTTGAAGGAAATGAGAAAGATTTTGGGTTTAACAAAAGAAGCTGTAGCAGACAATATTGGATATAGTGTAAGAACTTTGGAACGAATAGAAGAAGAAAATGTGGTTTCGACAGAAAGTATTGCAAAGAAGTTATGTCAGTTATATCAATTAAATTTTGAAGAGCATTTTTATAGGACTGATAAAAAAAATGACGATAAAGTAAAAGAACTTGAGATGCAGTTAGGAAAAAGACCTGAAAATCTTATTTACAAGGAGAATGAGTATTATTATTTATATGTCAGGAAAGTAGGCTTGCTTGGAGAGTGTATCGTAGGGAGAGTAACATATATAGCAAATTATAATCGTAATAAAGAAAGAAGAAAATTAGAAAAAGTTAGTCCGGAAAGAGTATTATATAAGGAACCACATATTAATATTATAAATACTGGCGATGAGTGGAAATATTGGCGCTTTAGTTTGAAAATTGGAAAAACATATAAGGTATTAGTTTCTAAAAAGTGTATGAAAGAGTGTTTGAATTGGTGTTTAAAGGAATATATTGTCAGACGAGATGAACTTATGATTGTGGATGGAATATCGGATTTGATATTTTTAACTTAATAGAAAAAATAATGAGGTGAAACAGATGAGCATAATGGAGGTATTAACATTATTGTTAGTTGTTTTTGAAGTGCTATCATATATAGATGGACATTACTATAAGAAATAACGATTTATCATTAGCAAAAAGGAAGGGCATCTGAAAAATTCAGACCCCTTCCTTTTTATCCCTATCCACAGTATACTTCAATTGCTTTAGCAACGAAGCCAGCCGTACCTTTTCCGGCGGCATAATCGATGTTTTCGGTGAATTCGCCACCGGAAGCATACAGGGAACCAAGTCCGCTTAAAATCGTATTGGTACATTGGTAAAAATGCTCGGAAATGTAATCTTGTAGGTGTTTTACCAGCTTCTGGACTTCCGGAGCATTTGCCGGTTTTTCTTTTAAGCTGCCGAATTCTACAAAGATAAGCATCAGATTTTTATAGGCATCCTGTTCTTTTCCCAAAGAAGTGGAAGAATGCTTCTTTTCGTATTCTTTATAGGCATCTGTCTGTTCCCACTGTTTCTTTGCACGCTCGGCATATTCATCCATTTTGGTTGTATCAAATACAGTAAAATCCATTTGTTTCACTCCTGACAATTTTATTTTTCGAGCAAAAGAAATCAGATTCTTAAGATGCTCCTGTTTCATGGTCAACAGCTCAATCTGCTGCTCCAATGCTTTGGCTCGGTCAAAATCAGGGGCGTCGAGAATGCGTCTGATTTCTTTTAAAGGAAATTCCAATTCTTTGAACAGTAAAATCTGTTCCAACCGTTCCATTGCTGTATCGTCATACAACCGGTAGCCGGATTGGCTATAGGAAGCTGGTTTTAAGAGCCCTATGGAATCATAATATTGCAGGGTGCGTATACTCACGCCTGTCAGTTTACTTACTTCATTTACTGTCATCATGGAAAGTTCCTCCTCTCGATAAACATAGTCTAAGCTGTTACGTAACGTAGGAGTCAAGCAAAAAAGAAAATTTTATACAAAAAATTATTCCGCTTCTATTTCCGCCTTGATTTCATCTTCGGTTGCCGCCATTGCCTGTAAAGTCATGGTAAGAAGTTTTTCTAAGGCCCAGCCAAGCTGTGCGGCACCACGTTCAATTACTTCACGGGAGCATCCGGCAGCAAAGCCTTTGCTCTTATATTTCTTCTTTAAGGATTTTAATTCCATATCTTTCGTGCTCTTGGATGGACGCATCAGTGCGGCGGCCCAGATAAGACCGGTTAATTCGTCTGCGGCAAATAAAACCTTTTCCATTTCGTGAAGCGGTTCCACATCAATGGTTGTGCCACATTCTACGGTAATGCCGTAGCCGTGGGAGCAGACCGCATGAATAATGTCATCCGAAACGCCGCCATCCTTTAACAATTCCGGAGCCTTAAGACAATGCTCGGCAGGATATAATTCGAAGTCGATATCGTGAAGCAGTCCCACGATACCCCAGTATTCAGCATCCTCGCCATAGCCTAATTCATTGGCATACCATTTCATAACAGCTTCAACCGTAAGCGCATGCTGAATATGAAATGGGTCTTTGTTGTATTTTTTCAGTAATGCAAAAGCATCATTTCTTGCAATGTGTTCCATTTTTTCGACCTTCTTTCTTTTGGCAGTTCAGTAAAAATATACACCGGATAAAATAAATGTGCAAATTAAATTTGTGTGGAAAAAGGGCATTTTTTGCATATAGCATCATTATCCAAAGAACTGCTACAGGGATTGTTAAGAGGAAAGCTTGGTTTCAACGGAATGATTACTACAGATGCTACCAATATGGTAGGCTTTGGCTGTGCCGGAAGACGTAAAGAGCTGCTTCCGAAATCCATCAATGCAGGCTGTGACATGCTTTTATTTACGAAGAATCTGAAAGAGGATTACGAGACTGTTTTAGAGGCAGTTAAGAGTGGCATAATTTCAGAAGAACGTCTGAATGAGGCGGTTACTTATATTTTGGCAACAAAAGCATCTTTGAAGCTGCATGAGAAACAGAAATCGCATACTCTGATTCCGGATGAGTCAACCCTTGATATTTTGCGTTGTAAGAAGCACATTGACATGGCATATCAGGTATCCGATAAAGCAATTACACTGGTAAAGGATGAGCAGAATCTTCTGCCACTTTCTAAGGATAAATATAAGAAGGTACTGACCATCGTATTAGGAGATGCCATCAGTGCCAGCGGAAAACCGGCAGTGGGAGACCACCAATCGGATATGATGCACCATGGTTTGTCCATGAGATTCCGACCATGTTTATCTCCATTGCAAATCCGTATCATATGCAGGATGTGCCGATGATAGAGACCTTTATCAATGCATATACAGCCAATGAATTTAACGTTGAAATGCTGGCAAAGAAATTAAATGGCGAGTCATCCTTTAAGGGAAAGAGTCCGGTAGACCCGTTCTGCTATCAGCGACAGACAAGAACCATATAAAAGTACAGGGATAAGAGGAAAAAGATGAAAGCCTTGAAATTATACTGGAACGATATGAAGGAAAGGAACCTTGAAGAGAACCAAAAAGAAATCCTTTTACTGGTACAAGAAAGTAATCGAAAGCAAGGGAGAAATTCTAAGATAAACGGCTGTTATTATCTTAAAAAATATTGCATATTTACGAAAAAATAGGAAAAAAAGTAAAAAAAACCCCTTGTTCTATCGGAAAACCTGTTTTATAATAGAGGGAAAAATGAACAGGCAATACGGAGGAAGAAGTAGAAATGAGCAAGAAACTGATTATCGTAACATCGCCGCCAGCTTGCGGGAAAACATATATTTCAAAAGAACTGGCAAAGAGATTAAATCATATTGTATATCTGGATAAGGATACTTTAATTACATTATCCAAACAGATTTTTGTAGTGGCTGGACAGCCATATAATAGAAGCAGTGATTTCTTTGAGAAGAACATTCGTGATTATGAATATGAATGTGTCGTAAATCTGGCACTGGAGGCATTGGAGTATGAAGATCTGGTTCTTATCAATGCACCATTTACAAGAGAAATCCGTGATATGGAATATATCAAAGGTCTGAAAGCCCAGCTGGCAAAGAAAGATGCTACATTAGTAACAATCTGGGTACAGACAGATCCGGAAATCGTTCATGAGAGAATGATTACCAGAGCGTCTGATCGTGATGACTGGAAGTTAGAGCACTGGGATGAATATATTGCATCCTGTAACTTTGAGATTCCGGAAGATCTGCATGATCCGAATGTAAAAGATGATTTACTGATTTTCAATAACAACAATGATGAAGAGTTTGAAAAGTCCATGAAAGAGATTACTGGAATCTTAAATGAGACTATCAATCAGGACTAATTACATAGTTTAAAAGTGGAACCCCGGGCAAAATGCTTCTTATGGGAAGAGAAGTATTTTGCCCGGGGATTTTTTACTTTACAGGAAATTGCTTTCCTGCAAAGTAAAAAACGCTCCGCGAGGATGCACACTGCGGCGCATAAGGTAGATGTCGCAGGCGCGAGAATGTGCCAAGGCACATTCTTTTTTGTAACAGAATGTGGAGAACTTTTTGTATTTGTGCTATGATATGAATATGTGGAGCATATATGGAATGGATATTCGTCTGTTAAAAAAACATCCGGAATATAAAGAACAAATAAAATTGCTTCCCACACGTTGGGAGAAGGTAAATAAAATAAAAAAAGAAGAGGACAGACTGCGGAGTCTTGCTGCAGGCATCCTGCTTTCCTATGGGCTACGGGAAAATGGCATAGATTTAGATGCCTGTCAGCTTATAATGGGAACCCATGGCAAGCCGCAGGTGGCAGGCTGTGAGGGACTGCATTTTAATCTGTCTCACACAGGAAACTATGCAGTGGCGGTATTTTCTGATGCACCGGTTGGAATTGACATCGAACACCGGAGAGCATTCAAGCAGACGCTTTTGGACAAGTGCTGCACAAAGGACGAGCAGGCATGGATACAGAGCCAGCCGGATAAAGAAATGGCATTTGTACGTCTCTGGACAGCCAAGGAAAGCTATGTAAAATGGAGTGGAGAAGGAATTACCTTTCCCTTAAAGAACATTGCAGTTCACCGGAGGGAGAATGGCATCGCATCTTATCCGAAGAAAGATGGCATAGCACTTTACCGGGAAGGCATCCTGCAGCCGGTAAACTTCGCAGAGCATGATGAGATACCGGATTACCACATCTGCGTGTGCACGGAGTCTGAGAAAGAAAATGCGGCAGAAATTATATGGCTACAAGAGGACAGCTTCTCATGAGCAATGTCAGCGCATGATTCACATTTGCTGTCTGCTAATTATATGGCGGGGAAAGTGACAGAAAGGCAGAAGAAGGATGAAAAAATATAACACTGTTATCTTTGATTTGGATGGAACCTTATTAAACACATTAAAGGATTTGACTGATGCAACCAATTATGCATTGGAAAAATATGGACAGCCACAGCACAGTATAGAGGATGTCCGGAAATTTGTCGGAAATGGCATCCGCAAGCTGATTGAGCGTGCGTTAGAGGGCGGAGAGGAAAATCCGGAATTTGAGCATGTATTTGCAGCTTT
Organism: Roseburia sp. OM04-10BH; assembly: GCF_003462605.1. Lineage (NCBI taxonomy): Bacteria > Bacillati > Bacillota > Clostridia > Lachnospirales > Lachnospiraceae > Roseburia > Roseburia sp. OM04-10BH. The sequence goes on along the minus strand of NZ_QTZI01000005.1, from coordinate 137,321 downwards.
TAAAGAATATTATGGTGAGCATTGTAATGATACCACCTGTCTTTATCCGGGCGTGGAAGAAATGATTACTTCCTTAAAGGGACAGGGCTATCGCCTTGCAATTGTTTCAAATAAAGCGGATTTTGCAGTAAAGGAATTACAGCAGATTTATTTTAAAGGAAAGATTGAAGTTGCCATTGGAGAAAAAGATGGCATTCGTAAGAAACCCGCACCTGACACTGTTATGCAGGCATTAAAGGAGCTTGGAAGCAGCAGGGAAGAAGCGGTCTATGTAGGCGATTCTGATGTGGACATTGCAACAGCAGCAAATTCCGGTATGCCATGTATCAGTGTGACCTGGGGATTCCGGGATGTTCCATTTTTAAAGGAGCATGGAGCAACACATCTGGCAGCTAGTGCTGAAGAATTGTATGCAATTTTAGATGAATTCAATGCGTAAAAAGGAGAATGGCAAATGGAAATTATCCGACAGATGCAGGAGCGGAAGGACTTGACGGAACGGGAAAGAAATATTCGTGATTATCTGATGGAACATCCGGAGGCTGTCATTTCCATGACAGCAAAGCAGTTAGGGGAAGTTTCTTATAGCAGTACTGCAGCTGTAAGCCGCTTTTGCCGGAAAATCGGCTGTCAGGATTATGGAGAATTCCGGCTGCGTTTCCTAAGTGAATTGCAGAGTACGGAGGGTGGACAGGAGACGAGTACAGAGCATTTTGTAATACAGCAGCAGGAAAATGCCATGACCATTATGAATAAGATTGCGGACATTGACACCCTTGCCGTTGAAAAGACAAAGCGTCTTCTTACGATTGATCAGCTGGCGCGGGTGGGAAAAATGGTGCATGAGGCCAAGTACATTGATTTCTATGCCTTTGATATGAATATACATCTGGCACGCTACGGCTGCAGCCAGTTCTTCCATTGCGATAAGGTGGCAAATACTTATGCGGAAGATAATATACAAAGGATGATGGCATTGCAGAATAATGAAAATCATCTGTCCATCATGATTAGTCATACCGGAAATAATAAGAAGCTGGTGGAACTGGTAAGGGATTTACATCGGGCAAAAGCAAAAACCATTCTGATTACATCCCAAGGCAAAAGCAGGATGAAAGCATATGTGGATGAGGTTCTGCTGACACCAAGAACACTGACAGAGTGTGGAAGTATCCGGATGGAAGGACTGTGGACAGTGGCATTTTCCGCAGCAACAAAATACCTTCTGGATGTTATGTTTGCAATGGAATTTTCTGCCGGTTATGATGAAAATATAAAACTGAGCAAGCAATATTATGAGATTGGTGCAAAGAACCTGTGTGATACAGAAAAATCATAGCAATAAACTGAAACAAAATTTCAAGATTTCATTCATAAGAGCCGATTCTTTTGAAACGATCATTCAAAATCCGTCACACTTGTTGCAGAGAACAGAAAACATGTTATCCTTGGACTGTAAGGAAGACATTGCCATATGTCCCTTGCATTTATAGCATGTTTGAGCCCGGAAAATAAATTCCGGGCTCCGTTAAAAAAGGAGTGACGCATATGAAATTAAAGAAGAAAATGAAACGAATGTTAGAAGCAAATCTGATGAATGTAATATTTGCAACAGAGCAACAGGGATTAAAGAAACTGATGATTCATTTCTTAGAGACTTTATAACTAGAATTTTGATAACTGCAATATTACATTTATAAAATAAAAATATTATCAGGAGGGAGACGCATATGAGCATAACAGTAAATCTTTATTATACCGGTGAAAATGGAAATGCATTAAAATTTGCTCAGGAGATGGAAAGCAGCGGAACTGCAGAGGCAATCCGCCGGGAAGAGGGCAATTTAAGGTATGAATATTTTATACCGATGCAGGATGAGGAAACGGTGCTTTTAATAGACAGTTGGGAAAACCAGCAGGCATTAGATGTGCATCATGCTTCTCCGATGATGCAGACCATTGCGGCATTGAGGGATAAATACGACCTTCACATGAGAGTAGAACGTTACGTATCAGACGATGAAACCACGCAGGATGATAAATTCATTCGAAAATAAGCAGTATATCTATGATGGCAATGACCGGAATATTCTTGCCAGATATTGTAAAGGAAAATTTGTGGCAAAACCATTTGCATAGCAGACATTGCATAGAATATGAAAGAAGACACGAGGTATGTTCAGACAAACAATGGTTGGTTGAAACATACTTCGTGTCTTTTACGTTACTAAGAAGCTATAAAGCACGGTCTATGACAGAACCTGCATGTAGAAAGTTTATCCGTGCAGTCCGGTATACAACTGATAATATTTACCCTTCTGGGCAATTAGTTCGTCGTGGCTGCCCCGTTCAATAATGCGGCCCTGCTCTAATACCATGATACAGTCACTGTTCTTAACAGTGGAGAGACGGTGGGCAATGACAAAGGTTGTTCTGCCTGCCATCAGTTTATCCATACCATCCTGAACGATACGCTCGGTTCTGGTATCGATGGAGCTGGTTGCTTCGTCAAGAATCAGTACCGGAGGATTGGCAACAGCTGCACGGGCGATGGCAAGTAACTGACGCTGTCCCTGGCTTAAGTTGGCACCATCACCGGTCAGCATGGTATTGTAACCATCCGGAAGATGGCGGATGAAGGAATCAGCATTGGCAAGCTTTGCAGCAGCGATAACTTCATCGTCGGTAGCATCCAGTTTACCGTAGCGGATATTTTCCATTACGCTGGCGGTAAAGAGGTGGGTATCCTGTAATACGATGCCAAGAGAGTGTCTTAAGTCAGCTTTCTTAATCTTGTTGATATTGATACCGTCATAACGGATTTTACCATCCTGGATATCATAGAAACGGTTAATCAGGTTCGTAATGGTGGTCTTACCAGCACCGGTAGAACCGACAAAAGCAATTTTCTGACCGGGAGTAGCAAATAATTTTACATTGTGTAAGACAATCTTATCATCATTATATCCAAAGTCTACATCATCGAAGACCACATCTCCCTTTAACTCTACATAGTCAATGGAGCCGTCTGCCTGATGCTGGTGTTTCCAGGCCCAGCGTCCGCTTCGGGTATTGGAGGTCTCTACAAGCTTTTCTCCGTCTTTTTCTACATTGACAAGAGTAACATAACCTTCATCTGTTTCAGGTGTTTCATCCAAAAGGGTGAAGATTCGCTCGGAACCTGCCATAGCCATAACAATACTGTTTAACTGCTGGCTGACCTGGTTGATTGGCATATTAAAGCTCTTGTTAAAGGTTAAGAAACTTGCCAGTCCGCCCAGTGTAAATCCACCGATGCCATTTAAGGCGAGGACACCACCAACCATGGCACAGAGTACATAACTGATGTTACCAATCTGGGCATTTGCCGGCATTAAGATATTGGCAAATTTGTTGGCATTGTCAGCACTGCGGAAAAGCTGGTCATTTAATTTGTTAAAAGCTTCGATACTTTCTTCTTCGTGGCAGAAGACTTTAATTACCTTCTGACCATCCATCATTTCTTCGATAAAACCATTGGTTGCACCAAGGTCACGCTGCTGAGCGATAAAGTATTTACCACTTTTCCCGGCAAGATTTTTCGTGACAAGGAGCATGACACCAACCATTACAAGAGTAAGAACAGTCAGTGGGATATTCAGGATAATCATGTAAATCAGTACACTGACAATGGTAATGACACTGTTGATTAACTGCGGAATACTCTGGCTGATCATCTGACGAAGGGTATCAATGTCATTGGTGTATACAGACATGATATCGCCGTGGGCATGCGTGTCAAAGTATTTAATTGGCAGTGTTTCCATATGGGTAAACAAATCGATTCGCAAATCATTTAAAGTACCCTGCGTAACATAAATCATAATCTTGGAATAAGCAAAGGTACTTAAAACTCCCACACCGTAAAAGCATGCAACACGAAGGATGGCAGCAGCCAGCGGTGCAAAGTCCTTATCCGGTGAATTCAGAATCGGAATAATATAGCTGTCAATCAGGGTTTTCATAAACATGGTTCCCTGGGTGTTGGCAAGAACACTTAGTACAATAAAGACAAGTACCAGGAAGCAGGCAATTCCGTATTTCCGGAAAATGTAAGCCATCAGACGGCAGAATAATTTGCCCGGATTCTTTACTTTCCTTTTTTCAGCCATTACTGAGCACCTCCATTCTCATCAAAGTCACCACCGCCGCCGGTCTGGGATTCATAGACATCACGGTAGATGGCATTATTTGCTAATAATTCTTCATGGGTTCCAAAGCCGTTAATCTTACCTTCATCTAAGACAATAATGCGGTCAGCACTCTGGACACTGGAGATTCGCTGGGCAATAATCAGCTTGGTTGTACCCGGAATCTCTTCGGCAAAGGCTTTGCGGATTTTTGCATCAGTTGCGGTATCTACGGCACTGGTGCTGTCATCCAGAATCAGAATTTTCGGTTTCTTTAAGAGGGCACGGGCAATACAAAGACGCTGCTTCTGACCACCGGATACGTTGGTTCCCCCCTGTTCGATGTATGTATTGTATTTATCCGGAAAAGTGTTGATAAAATCATCGGCACATGCTAATTTGCAGGCACGGATACATTCTTCTTCCGTAGCATTTTTATCGCCCCAGCGCAGGTTATCAAGAATTGTACCGGAGAAAAGTACGTTTTTCTGCAGTACAACGGCAACCTGGTTACGCAGGGTATCAAGGTCATACTTTCTTACATCAATGCCGCCAACGGAGACAGAGCCTTCAGTTACATCATACAGACGGCTGATTAAGTTCACCAGACTGGACTTGGAACTTCCGGTTCCGCCTAAGATACCGATGGTTTCACCGGAATGAATAGACAGATTGATATCGGAAAGAACCGGCTCAGCCGCATCTTCTTTATAGCTGAAGGCAACATGGTCGAAGGTAATACTTCCGTCTTTTACTTCCATAACCGGATGCTTTGGGTTATTTAAGTTACTCTTTTCGTTTAATACTTCAGAAACCCGGCGGGCACTGGCAACACTCATGGTAATCATGACAAATACCATGGAGAGCATCATCAGGCTCATCAGAATATTCATACAGTAGGTTAAGAGACTCATCAGCTCACCGGTAGTGAGGCTGCTGTTTACAATCATCTTTGCACCAAGCCAGCTGATTAAAAGAATACAGGTATATACCGTAAACTGCATGGCAGGAGCGTTGAAAACAACAACATTTTCAGCCTTTATCAAGAGCTTGTAAATATTTCCGCTGGCTTTCTTAAAAGTAGAAGCTTCATGGTCTTCACGGACATAAGCTTTTACGACACGGATAGCGGAAACATTTTCCTGGACTCTTGCATTTAAGTCATCATATTTTGGAAAAGCTTCATTAAAATATTTGGTAGCAAACCGGATGATGATAGCAAGCACACCACCTAAGAGGATAACGGCAATCAGATAAACGCTGGCAAGCTTCGGACTGATAAAGAAGGACATTGCCATGGCACAAATCAGACTGGCCGGTGCTCTCGTACACATGCGGAGGATCATCTGGTAAGCATTCTGCAGGTTGGTGACGTCAGTAGTCATACGGGTAACAAGACCTGCAGTGCTGTATTTATCAATGTTAGCAAAGGAAAAGGTCTGAATATTTTCAAACATGGATTTCCTTAAGTTACGGGCAAATCCGGTGGATGCCCGGGCACCATATTTTCCACCCATAATTCCGGCAAACAGGGAGAAGCATGCAGCAACGACCATCCAGGCACCGACTACATAGATGTGATGGATGTCACCCTTGTTGACACCATTATCAATGATGGAAGCCATCAGAAAAGGAATTAAAGTTTCCATCAGAACCTCAAGAATCATAAAGATAGGAGTTAAGATGGAATCACGTTTAAATTCTTTAATCTGGGCAGCTAAAGTCTTTAACATAAATTTCACTTCCTTTTTTCTAAATTGTATGCTATAACATAAATGTTAGCATACTAACAGATATTGTTATATAACAATATTTTTTATATGTCAATGAATTTTTTGGGAAAGAAAAGAAGGATTATGAAATGTGCAAAGAGAGAAAACTTGGAAACGATATCCGGGTCATACACAATATGATAGGGATGTACTGCGACCGGTATGGTGCGGATCACCGAGATGGTGTGGCACCGATGCAGGGGCGGACACTGGGCTTTTTATATTGTAATAAAGATAAGGTCATCTGCCAGAAGGACATCGAGCAGGAATTCTTAATTTCCAGGGCAACGGCAAGCAAAATGTTACAGTCCATGGAGAAAAAGGAGCTGATTACCAGAAAAGAACTAAAAGAGGACGCACGATTAAAGCAGATTCTTCTGACGAAAAAAGGGGAACAGCAGCATTTGAAAATGATGAACTTCTTTTCTGGAGTGGAGAAGCTCCTGGTGGATGGAATGACAAAAGAGGAAGCGGATGAGCTATCCTCTCTTTTAAAGCGGGTGCGCCATAATCTTGAGAAGAATCTGTAAAGATTAGGAAAAGTCATAAGGAAAAGAGAAGGTTCTACTTCCTATATATATGACTTTTTGCTATAATAGATGCAAACGAAGAAAAGGGAGGAGCAGGAGATGATTATTTTCTGGTTAGCACTTTTTGTAATATTACTGATTATAGAGATTATTACGGTAGGACTGACAACCATCTGGTTTGCAGGCGGAAGCATGGCAGCCCTGATTGTGGCAGCAGTAGGAGGTCCAGTCTGGCTGCAGGTAATTTTATTCCTTGTGGTATCTTTTGTATTGTTATTCTTTACAAGACCATGGGCAGTAAAATATTTAAACCCGCATAAGACCCGGACGAATTACGAGGATGCCATCGGAAAGACCGTACGTGTAACAATGAAGATTGACAATATCGAAGAGACAGGAACAGCTGTATTAAACGGACAGGAATGGACGGCAAGAAGCAATGACGATGCAGTTACCATAGAAGCAGATACTACTGCAGAAGTTGTGGCAATAAGTGGTGTCAAACTGATTGTAAAACCACAGTAGAGTAAGAAAAGATAAGGCAGGCGATTGCATATGAAACTTGGAATGGTATTTGAAGGCGGAGCCAGCAGGACAATTTTTTCCTGTGGAGTGGCAGACGCATTTCTTGAAGAAAATATAATGCCTGATTATTTTATCGGCGTATCGGCAGGAATAGCCTTTGGCTTATCCTATTTGTCAAAGCAGCACGGCAGAAACTTAGAGCTTGCAAGAAAATATATGTCAGATGGCAATTATCAGGGATTTAAGTTCTTATTTGATAAGAACCGCAAGACCTTTTATAATCTGGATTACGTCTTTGATGAAGTGCCAAATAAATTACTGCCCTTTGATTATGATGCATTTGCAGCATTTCCGGGACAGGTGGAAGCAGCAGTGACCAACATTCATTCCGGTAAAGCAGAGTATCTTGAAGTGCCAAGAGACAGCTCCAGCATGTCAGTTATCGAAGCAAGCTGTGCACTTCCGGTATTTTTCAAGCCGGTGCAGGTAGGCAGACGCTATTATCTGGATGGCGGCGTGGCAGATTCCGTTCCATTTGAGAGGGCATTAGAGCAGGGCTGCGATAAGGTAATTGTCGTACTGACAAGAGAGCGTGGCTATGAGAAGCATACGGATGGAGGAACGAAGATTTCTTCTGCATTATATCGGCGTTATCCAAATATCGTAAAGGATTTGAAGGAGCGTCCAGCAAAATATAATGAGTCCATGCAAAAATTATTCCGGTTGGAAAAAGAAGGACGCGTTTTTGTAATTGCACCGGATACGACCCATGGGGTAGGCAGAACCGAAAGTGACCCGAAGCGGTTAGAAGAATTATACGAAGAAGGTTATCTTGAGGGAAAAGAACAGATGGTAGCATTAAAGAATTATTTGAAGAAGTAAGAAGCAGGAATGATGAGTGAACAGATAGAGCAGGAAAAGACAATTCATTATAATGATGCAAAAATCTGGCAGATTGCATTTTTTTCCATGAATAATACAGCAGCAAATCTGTATCTGGCTTTGATGGGCTATATCTCATACTATGCCAATTCCATGGCTGGCTTTTCTGTTGTGTTGATTTCTTCACTGGTAACAGCAATGAATATTTTTGATGGTGTAACTGACCCTGTGGTTGGTTTTCTGTTGGATAAGAGTAAAGGACGGTTTGGAAAATTCCGTCCTTTTATGGTGGCTGGAAATATACTGATGGCAGTCAGTGCTGTTCTCCTGTTTGCGACAACACATCTGATTTCAAAGTGGGTACGGATTCCGTATTTTATTATTATCTATGCAATTTTTATTATCGGATATACCTTTCAGACTGTGGTTGCCAAATCGGGGCAGACGATTATTACCAATAATCCGAAGAAACGCCCACTGTCCACTTATTTCGATTCCATTTTCATCATGGCGGCATACGGCGGCAGTGCCTTGTTTGTAGCCAATTATCTGGTGCCGAAATACGGTGGATTTACCAACGAAGAGCTGTATGTGGAGTATGTATTCTGGGTTGTGGTATTGTCGGCACTGGCAACACTTTTGGCGGTAATCGGAATCTGGAAGAAAGACCAGCCGGGACGCTATGAACATCAGCAGACACAGAAGATTAAGGTGTGGGATTTTTTCTTGATTTTAAAACAGAACAAGCCAATCCGTATGCTGATTATGGCAGCCTGCACCAACCGGTTTGCGGCAACGGTATACAGCCATACAACAGTAGGCGTTATGCTTTATGGCATCATGATGGAAAATTATGGAATCGCCGGATGGATTGGTGTGGTGGCAGCATTGCCAACGCTTTTGGTAGTGACCGTTGGCATCCGGGCAGCACAACGGATGGGACAGAAGAAGGCACTGGTATTATTTACGGGACTTGGCATTTTCTTCCAGTTACTATTGATTGTGGTATTGATGCAGGACAATATCAATACGGTTACTTTTAATCTCAAACATTTTAATGCCATTTCCTTCTGGTTTATGTTATTCTTTGTATTGTTAAATGGCTGTAAGTCCATTACAAATAATATGGTGGTGCCGATGATTGCAGACTGCTCCGATTATGAGCAGTACCGCAGCGGTAAATTTGTACCGGGACTGATGGGAGCACTGTTTTCCTTTGTAGATAAAATTTTTGCGGCACTGGGAACGGCATTTGTAGGACTGGTAATGTTACTGATTGGATATAATAAAACATTTCCACAGATTGGTGATGCTTTGACACCGGTATTGCGTTATACAACCATATTCCTATTTTGCGGAACACCGATTATCGGCTGGGTAAGTTCTTTGATTGCGTTGAAATTTTACCGGCTGGACAAGAAGAAAATGAATGAAATTGCGGCAGCATTGCAGGAGGAAGAGATAGAATGAAAATCGTTTTTTTAGATGCAAAATCAATTGGAGAGGATATTGATTTATCCACATATGATGCATTGGGAGAAGTTATAAAATATGATTTCTCGACAGCAGAGGAAGCGGCAGTACGAAGCGTGGATGCAGATGTGCTGGTACTAAATAAAGTAGAAGTTAACGAAAAGACCATTGGAAATGCAAGCCACTTAAAGCTTGTGTGTGTGACGGCAACCGGAACGAATAATCTCGATAAGGCATACCTTGAAAAACGTGGTATTACATGGCGCAACGTAGCGGGATATTCCACAGAATCGGTGGCACAGCATACCGTTGCCATGCTGTTTTATTTACTGGAAAAACTGCCTTATTATGACCGTTATGTAAAAGATGAAAAATATATCGGAGATAAAATGTTTACCCACTTTGATAAACATTTTGGAGAGCTGGCAAAAATGACCTGGGGCATTATCGGACTTGGAAATATCGGAAGAAGAGTTGCAGATATTGCAAAAGCCTTTGGCTGTCGTGTCATTTACTATTCCACTTCCGGACGGAACAGCCAGCCGGGCTATGAACGTGTCAGCTTCGAAGAACTGTTAAAGGAATCGGATATTGTATCCGTTCATGCACCGTTGGATGAAAACACGTTGGATTTGATGAATAAAGAAGCTTTTCATCAGATGAAGAAAACGGCTATTTTCTTAAACCTTGGAAGAGGACCGATTGTGGTAGAAGAGGATTTGGCAGAAGCCTTGGAACAGGGTGAGATTGCGGCAGCAGGACTGGATGTCCTCCGGGTAGAACCGATGAGTCCGGAAAATCCGCTGCGCAGAATCAAAGACAGTGAGAAATTACTGATTACGCCGCATATTGCATGGGCGAGTGTGGAAGCCCGCACCCGCCTCATGGAGATTATCTGTGGTCAGATTCAGGAATTTTTCTCTAATGGAAGTCCGGAATCATAAGAGTTGTTTCCTAGCTCTAAGGAAAGTGCATCTAACTGTTCCCGGTAAACCGGCGTTCCAATTGGAAGCGTAAACAGTCTTGCAGTTTTATTTAAGATGGACTGATACCGGGTTCCCGCAGTATCCAGAAGGTCAAAGAAGGACTCATGGGAGACATCTTCTTTGTTCCATGGATTTCGCCAACGGAAATGACGAAGATTCAGCGGGTCTACCGTAAAAGTAAAGTAGTCACTTGGAATCAACGGAGAAATACATGCATAACCTAAAGTCTTTGCCTCGATTTTACGGGCAAGGACTTTTTTCTTGCCCTGCGGGTCACGAATCCATGCGGTATTAAGCTGCACAGCTTCTAAGGCAGCCTGCATGGAGCGGTAAGTAAAGCGGTACTCTTTATATGTGGAGCTGTAAGCCTTTAATAATAAAGAAGCAATAATGTGCCGTTCCTTCCGGCTGATGTGCAGGGTGGCACTCTGGTTGAATTCAGATGGCGCACAGTTTTTATAATAAGTAAGAAGCTCTGCATCAATATCTGTTTCCAGATATACATGATGACCAAAATAACCCTTATCATAAGTGCCATAGTGTGACTTGGCAAAGATATATGGATGACAGGTAGTATCTAAGACATAATGTCCAAGAAAGCCGCAGATATAGGAAATGGCAATCTGCTGTTCCGTCTCTTCCAAGAACATGTCCTTACTTTTTAAAAGCTGGGTAAGAAAAATACCGGTATTTTTGTGGTGTGCCAACTGCCCGATATTTCCGGAAGAGCGGAGGTAGGACGGCAGGTAATAAAAGAAAATATCCGGTCCCTGTAAGCCCATACAGAATGCATGCGGAAATTTACGGATGCAGGAAACAAGATCCGGTTCCTCTAATTCACGAAAAGAATTCAGTCCAAATAAATAGTGGGTGGTAAATCCTGGCATAACAACAATCCTTTCAACTAATTATATTTTAAGTGATTGCAGCAAATTTTAAAGGGTGAGTTTTTTGCTATTTAAAAGTATCTTTTTCGGCTATAAAATACCGCAGTTCTAAAGTGCATGTTTTTCTTCCTGTGATAAAAACCGTCTTTCCAATGTTTGACAAAAGTACTGCACGGTTCGCCGAAATGCGGATGCATGATAAGGGCTGTTAGGGGCACCCGGAATTTCGTCTGGCATCCGGCAACGCTGGCACAGGACGTGCCAGCGAGGCGCATCTGAACATGGATGTGAATTTGCGCCGGTTGCCAGAACGAATGAAATGTAAATCGAAATTCCCAGTGCCCCTTGCAGGCTTTATGTCGCATCCGCATCCGGCGGACCGTGCGGTACTTCCGTCAAAGCAGGCGGAAAGACAGTTTACAATCAAGAAAAACATGCACTAAGAACTGCAGGCATTTCATATCAAAGAAAAAGATATCTTTTGAATATCAAAAACTCACCATTTAGAATTTCTTTCGTTGCAATCGCTTATATATAGATAATTAAAGTATAGCACTTTTTGCCAGGAAATATAATACAGAAGTTTGACAAAAAATGGATATTTGATATAATCCTGTGTGTGACGAATAATCCATGGAGATACGTGGTAAAATAGACAGGCAGCAGAGGAAAAAGAGAACTGGGAGTGAGGTTTTATTAATAAGCGGACAAAGCAAATACTGAAACTGTTTTTTGTAATTGCCATCGTAGCAATTATCATTTATACGTTCCGGGATTCAGCCGGACTAATTTTAAAGGAGCTTTCTACAACTGCACCTTGGGTGGTCATTACCATCTGCGGTGCCGGTGTTGTGTATAATGTGGTAGAAGGATGGATTAATTATTCCTTCGCAAAGCAGTATAATCCACAGTTTACATACCGGATGGGTGTAGAGAGCGCCTTTTATTGCTCATTTTACCGTGTGGCAACCTTAGGCAGTGGTGCCGGTGTGGCAGCGGTATATTATTTCAATGAAAAAGGAATTCCGGTTTTTCAGGGAACCGGAATGTATATGGTAGAGTATGCGATTCATAAAGTAACGATTGCAATCTTTTCCATTATTTTCTTCCTGTTAAATTTCGGATTTATGAAGGAACATTATTCCGAATATTTTAATCTTCTGATTGCAGGATATGTGTTGACGGCAGTGATAGCAACTGCATTACTTTTATTCTGCTGTTCAAAGAAGTTCCATGGAATTTTACTTTTCCTGGTGGACAAGCTGAACCGCAAAGGAAAATTCGATGCGCAGGCAGCCATGTTACGGGAACAGTGTGGCATCTTAGAGGATGCAGCAGGCATGCTTCTGACCAAGGGAAAACTAATCGCATCCATTGTAGCTAAGAATCTGTTGAAATTTGCATTCTGCTATGGCATACCATTCGTGATTTTATATCGGGAATATGGATTGACACTGTTACAGTCCTGGGCAGTTACTTCCCTTGCTTTTATGCTGGCAGCAGTCATTCCGTCTCCGGCAGGAATCGGTTCCTCAGAGTTTGTATTTACCGCATTGTTTACAGTATTGGTAGGAACCGGAGAAGCCGGTTCTGCGGCACTGTTATACCGTTTTGCAACATTCGTACTTCCATTTGTTATCGGTGGTGTGGTGGTATTACTGCATAAGCGTATTGACCGACGGATTGCAAAACGCAAGGCAGATAAGGCACAGCAGTAAGGGAAAGAGAAGGAATTAAGATGAAAGAAAGAAAAGGAATCAGTGGCAGCACACTGAAAATCATTGCGATTATAACGATGTTAATTGACCATATCGGAGCCGGAGTTCTTGGCAGACTGCTGGTAGTCCGTGGCATGAATGAGGCGGCAGATCTGAATGCATGGATTGATGCCAACAGTACCCTGGTGATTACATATCAGATGATGCGTTTTGTCGGAAGACTGGCATTTCCGATTTTCTGTTTTCTTTTAATCGAAGGTTTTGAACATACACATGATGTGAAGAAATATGCACTTCGTCTGCTTTCCTTCTGCCTGGTATCTGAAATTCCATTTGACTTATTATTCAATGGAAAAATATTGGAATTCGGTTATCAGAATGTATTTTTTACACTGTTTATCGGACTGATGGTTATGTGGGGATTTCAGGCAGTGGAGAATCAGGAACGGTTTGCGAAGTTTAAGAAAGTTATTTTTGATGCGGGAATTCTTGCAGCAGGAATCCTTGCGGCAGAATTTTTAAATACCGACTATGCTGGAATTGGCGTTGCCTGCATCGTATTACTCTATGTATTCCGTAAGAAAAAATCCTATCAGCTGCTTGCAGGATGTATCGGATTTTCCTGGGAGCTTACTGCACCGCTGGCATTCATTCCGATTGCGTTTTATAATGGAAAACGTGGACTTTCTTTGAAATACTTTTTCTACATTTTCTATCCGGCGCACCTTCTGATTTTGTATATCATCTGCTGGGCAATGGGAATGGGACCGATTGCAGTCGCATAGATTTCTTTAAGATTTTGTGAAGAGGCTTGCAAACAAAAAAGACCTGCGTTATAGTAGCGGATGGACAGAAGTTCTGTCACAGAAGAAGACGGCAGGATTGTAAGAAATGAATGAGAATAAAGCAGAAAGAAATAAAATAGAACAGAATAAAAAACATTCAGCTAGACTTATCGAACTGGATTATAAGAAAACAAATATAAGAGCCGGACTCATTGCTTTTGCAGTGATGTTGGGCTTTTGTCTCTATGGTGGGGTAAATGTTCTGGTGGCAGCTGCCGCAGGGCTGATTTATTTTGGCATCAAAAATCTTAGGATTACATTGCCGGAGAAAGCCAATCCTATCTGGGCTGCACTTGAAATTTTCTTAAGTGCCATCATGACAGAGCATATGGTGCAGTATCTTTTGCTGGATGCAGAGCTGCGGGAGAAAATCAGTGTGAATCACACCCGATGGAATGTGCTCTGCTGCATGGTCTTTTATCTTGCCCTGTTAGTGATTACAGCAAAGCCGAAGATTGCCTGCATGATAGGACATATTTTCCTCTTAAGCCTTGCAGGAATCAATTACTTTGTCTATCAGTTCCGTGGAAATGAATTTTCTTTCGGAGATTTGAAAGCGGCATCCACCGGACTTTCCGTGGCAGCAAATTATAAATTTGTATTGGAAGATCGGGCGGTCTATGTCATACTTTTTAGCATGATATATGTTGCCTTTATAAGAAAGCTGAATTTTGAATTTAAAAAGAAATGGATGCTCCGGATCAGTGCCTTTGCGGCAGCACTGGTAATGGGAATTTATGTGGGAATTGCCTCAGAAGATACGGTAATGGAATCCTGGGAACAGAAAGGAACTTACCGCAACGGCTATATCTTAAATTTTGTACTCAGCATCCGGGATTCCTTTGTGGCGGAGCCGGATGGATACTCAAAAGATGTGGTGGAAGAGATTTCCAAAGAATATCCGGCACCGGAGAATAAAGGCTCGGAAGATGACCCGACCATTATAGTTATTATGAATGAGTCCTTTGCGGATTTGAGTGTGATTTCCCATTATGGATTTGAGACAACGGAAGAGGTAACACCATTTTTCGATTCCATGGACACCAATGTCATTAAGGGATATGCACTGTCTTCTGTCTTTGGTGCAAAGACACCGGATTCCGAGTGGGAATTTCTGACGGGAAATTCCATGGCATTCCTGCCAAGCGGCTCCGTGCCTTATCAGCAGTATATGTCAAAGAAACCGTATTCCCTGGTGAGTACCTTAAAGGAGCGGGGATATTCCTGCATTTCCATGCATCCTTACTATGCGTCCGGCTGGAGCAGAAGCAAGGTTTATCCGCTGTTGGGCTTTGATGATAGTCTCTTTATCGATGATTTTGACCAGACCAATATCATGCGGGAATATATTACGGACCAGGAATTATACAATAAAATCATTGACCAGTATGAGGCAAAGCCTTCCGATGAGAAATTATTTATCTTAGGTGTTACCATGCAGAATCACGGTGGCTATACCGATTATTATGATAATTTCCAGAATACGGTAAATCTTAAGAATCATTATTACAGTGATGTAAATCAGTATTTAAGCCTGATTCATGAGAGCGATAAGGCACTGGAAAATCTGATTACTTATTTTGAAAATGTGGATGACAAGGTCGAAATCGTATTTTTCGGAGACCATCAGCCGAGCCTGAATAATAATTTCTATCAGTCCATGAATGGCAAAGGATTATCCGGTCTTACCCTGGATGAACTGCAGGAATTATTTACAGTACCATTTTTTGTATGGACGAATTATGACAGTGAAAGTAACGATGTGGAACTGACCAGCCTGAATTACTTATCTACAATGACACTGCAGCAGGCGGGTATTGAACTGCCGGCATATAACCAGTTCTTAGCAGACTTACAGGAAGAGATACCGGCAATGAATTCCAGAGCATTTTATTCGAAGAGCCAGGGTGAATTCTTTCATTATTCTGAGGCACAGGGGGAAGATGCAGACCTTCTGAATCAGTATAATATCCTGCAATACAACAACATGTTTGAAAAAGAAAAAGACAAGGATAAAAATCTTTTTCCGTATTATGAAACACCGGATTAAAGAGTGAAAAACATAGAGAAAGTGAAGGGTATGGGAAAAACGGAAAGGCAGGGGGAAGATGTACCGGATTTATCTTGTGGAAGATGATGTAATTATAGCCAGAAGTATTAAAAAACATTTAGAAAACTGGGAATATGAAGTGCAGTGCACAAAAGATTTTTCAGCAGTTACAAAAGAATTTGCGGAGTTTGCACCGCAACTGGTATTGATGGACATCGGTCTGCCTTTCTACAATGGCTATTACTGGTGCAGTGAAATCCGCAAAATTTCCAAGGTGCCGATTATTTTTCTCTCATCGGCTGCGGACAATATGAATATTGTCATGGCAGTGAATATGGGAGCGGATGATTTTATTGCAAAGCCTTTTGACCTAAGTGTTCTTACGGTAAAAGTACAGGCAATGCTGCGACGCACCTATGATTTTACGGAGACCGGAGAAATGCTGACCTATCACGGAGTGATGCTTCAGGTGGCGGAAGCAGCCCTTACCTATCAGGATAAGAAAGTGGAACTTACCAGAAATGAACTGCGGATTCTAAGGACACTGATGGAAAATAAGGAAAAGGTAGTCTCAAGAGATACGCTGATGACAAAGCTCTGGGAAAGTGACTGCTTTGTGGATGAGAATACACTTTCCGTAAATGTAAACCGCCTTAGGAAGAAGCTTTCAGATGCAGGTCTGGAGGATTTTATTCTTACGAAGAAGGGAATCGGGTATCGGCTGAAATGAGATTTGTCAAAAATTATCTGAAAGAAAATCTGAAATGGCTGTTGTTAGTGATTGCCTGCTTTGGAATCCTGTGCTTTGTAATCGGATTTGAGCAGGTGCCGCTGGCACAATGGGGATATGCGGCATTTTTGTGTTTCTTCCTGTTTTTGCTGGTAGTAATCATAGACTTTACAAGGCGTTATCTGCATCATAAGAAGTTAGAAAAGCAGACTTCTGAAATTGCTGTGACAATGGATAAGCTGTCATTGCCACGGGGACAGATGGAAACGGATTATCAGGAATTGCTTCGCTCTTTATATATCACCCTGCAGCAGCAGATTAATGAGCTGGAAAACGGGCAGGTGGAGCAGGCAGAATATTTTACCATGTGGGTGCATCAGATCAAGACACCGATTGCAGCACTGCGTCTGCTGCTGGCAGAGGAAGAAGATGAGCGGAGCCAGGAAATGTGGGAAGAGCTTTTCTCCATTGAACAGTATGTGGAAATGGCATTGCAGTTTACCAGAATATCAGCGAAAACCACAGATTTTGTAATCGGGGAAGTTGCGCTGGATAAAGTAGTACGGGAGGCAATCCACAAGTATGCCAGACTGTTTGTGCGAAAGAAGATTAAATTGGAATTAAGTCCGATTGATGCACAGGTGCTTACTGATGAAAAATGGCTGGAATTTGTGATAGAACAGATTTTATCCAATGCCATCAAATATACTGCCGGTGGAACCATTTCTGTTTATTTAGAGGAAGAATCGGAGCAAGAGACAAAAGAGCTGGTTATCGAAGATACCGGAATCGGTATCGCACCGGAGGATTTGCCAAGGATTTTTGAAAAAGGCTATACCGGTTATAACGGTCATGCAGATAAGCACTCCACAGGAATCGGACTGTATCTCTGCCGGAAAATTATGCGCAAGCTGTCCCATGAAATTACGATTGAGTCGGAGATTGGAGTGGGAACGAAGGTACATCTTAAAATGTGAAGTAGAGATAAGTGATATACAAAATTATGTCCTGAAAAATGTAAATATTAGCAAATTTATCACCTGAAAAATGTGGAATATAATTATGGTACAATAAAAAAGCTAGAAAATATAATTTCAATCTTACAAAAATGTAAGAGATAAAGGGAAAATGTAAGCAGAATCCATGGCTGACATTTTCCTTTTTTGCTATGATAATGAAAAAGATAACAAAGCAATCGAATAAGGAGCAGATGAAAATGGCAATTTTAGAAGTAAATAATCTGAAAAAAGTTTATACAACCCGCCTGGGTGGAAATCAGGTAGAGGCATTAAAGAATCTTTCTTTTTCTGTGGAAGAAGGAGAATATGTAGCAATCATGGGAGAATCCGGTTCCGGAAAGACTACGCTTTTAAACATTTTGGCAGCACTGGATAAGCCCACCGGTGGACAGGTCATATTAAATGGCAAGAACATTGTGGATATCCGGGAAAAAGAGATTTCCGCATTCCGGAGAGAAAATCTTGGATTTGTATTTCAGGACTTTAATCTTTTGGATAATTTTTCATTAAAAGATAATATCGTTCTTCCGCTGGTGTTATCCGGTGTGGATTATAAAGAGATGGAGCGGCGTATAACACCGATTGCGGCGCAGCTTGGAATTCTTGATATTCTTGGAAAATATCCTTATGAAGTATCCGGCGGACAGAAACAGCGTGCGGCGGTAGCAAGAGCCTTGATAATCAAGCCGGAGCTGGTACTGGCAGATGAGCCTACCGGAGCACTGGACTCCAAAGCAACGGAAGATTTATTGACATTATTTAATAAGATTAATGAGCGGGGGCAGACAATTCTTATGGTAACACATAGCACTAAGGCTGCAAGCCATGCAAGAAGAGTATTGTTTATTAAAGATGGGGAAGTATTCCACCAGATTTACCGTGGTAATTTAACCAGTGAGGAATTGTATGCAAAGATTTCAGATACACTGACAATGCTTACGACAGGTGGTGAGAAACATGAATAGGGGGTTATATGGAAAACTGGCAGTAAATAATATAAAGCACAACAGACAGTTTTACCTGCCGTATCTGTTGACCGGGATGCTGACGGTGGCATTCTTTTATACCATGTTGTATCTGAATTGCAATCCGGGACTGGACGAACTGCCATTTGGTGCCGTGGATGTAAAGTTTGTGCTGGGACTGGGTGCAGTTATCATTGGATTTTTCTCTGTGATATTCCTGTTTTACACCAACAGCTTTATTATGAAACGGAGAAAAAAGGAGCTTGGTATTTATAACATTCTTGGAATGGAGAAAAGGCATCTGGCAAAAGTAATTTTTCTGGAGACGTTTTTTTCGGCAGTGGTTGCCATCGGTGGCGGACTTGTTGCAGGAATTGCTTTTAGTAAACTGATGTGTATGTTATTGTATGCCATGATTGGATACCATGCAGAAATTGTTTTTTATGTATCAGAAAGTGGCGTTGTAAGTACCATTATTTTGTTTTCCGGTATTTTTCTGCTTACCTTTATATATAATCTGTTTCAGATACAGCTTGCCAAACCGGTGGAACTGCTGCATGGAAGCAGCCAGGGCGAGCGGGAGCCGAAGACGAAAAAGCTGATGGCAATAGTTGGAATTGTAACACTTGCAGCAGGCTACTATATGGCAATTACAGTAGATAATCCGGTAACTGCAGTGCTTCTGTTCTTTGTAGCGGTAATACTTGTAATTATCGGAACCTATTTTATATTTATGGCAGGCAGCATTGCAGTGCTTAAGTTCTTAAGAAAGAGAAAAAGTTATTATTATAAAAAGAAACATTTTGTGGCAGTCTCTGGTCTTATTTACCGGATGAAACAGAATGCAGCAGGACTGGCAAGCATCTGTATTTTATCCACGATGGTACTGGTGGTAATTTCTTCAACGGTAAGTATGTATGCCGGACTGGATGATGAACTGGCAACCCGTTATCAGGGAGATATCGGAGTATCCATTATCAGTGAAAATCCGATTACAGAAGGTGATACGTTGCGGGAGTTAGTGAACCGCACCATCCAGCAGGAGAACCGCAGTATAAAAGAAGAACAGGGCATGATGACGCTGACATTTTCCTGCATATCAGAAGATGGAAATCTTGTAATTCGAAAACATGATGATGAGGGCGATTATAGTTCTGATATTATTATGCTCCGCATGATTACAAGGGAAGATTATGAGGAAGCTTATAATGTAAGGGTTCCGGAGCTTTCGGATCACGAAGTGGTGTTGGCAACCAGTGATGACTATGATAAAGATACGATTACGGTTGGAGATTATACTTATCCTATTTTACAGAAACAGCATTTTTCTTCTGAAAATGGACATTGGATGGATAATCAGGTCTATTATATGGTAGTAAACAGCGTAGAAGATATGGCACCGTTGTATGAAGCACAGAAAGAGATTTATGGGAAAAATGCCAGCAGCTATTATTATTCTCTGTATATCGACATCGATGGAAACAGGGAAGAAAAAATTGCCTGTGGAAATGCAGTATCTGCGGCAATTGGTGCATCCGGAATGGAGGAAGGGCATGACGGTAAATATTATATCATGATAGAAAACAGGGCAGAAAATGAAGATTCCTTCCGGCAGATGTATGGTGGCTTTCTGTTCCTTGGCATTTTCCTTGGAATCCTGTTTTTGATGATTACCGTACTTATTATTTTTTATAAGCAGATTTCGGAAGGATATGAGGATAAAGAGCGCTTTGCCATTATGGAAAAAGTAGGAATGAGCAATGGAGAGGTAAAGAAAACAATCAGTGCACAGATCCGGATGGTATTTTTACTACCGATTGTTACTGCGGCGCTACATGTGCTGGCAGCGTTTCCAATGATCCGGATGATACTGGCAGTGATGAATCTGAATAATGGAAGACTGTTTGCGTACTGTCTCCTTGGTACGATTGCAGTATTTACAGTTATTTATCTTCTGGTATACAAGATGACCTCAAGAACCTATTATCGAATTGTCGGGCATCAGATTGGGTAGAGACTCTAATAATATCAAATAACCGTAAGAACCTGCTGTCGGCAGTTTCTTACGGTTGTCTGGCAAAGAAGAGAAAGTTCCCGCTGCACTATGGCGTCATAGGAGCTTCTTCCGAGGCGTGTATTTAGCAATTGTTTTTAAAAGAAGTTCTGTATCCAGCGGTTTGGTGAGATGTTCATTCATTCCTGCAGAAAAAGTCTTCTGCCGGTCTTCTGCAAAAGCATTGGCAGTCATGGCAAGAATCGGAATGGTTGCGGCATCTGCACGGTCCAGGGAACGGATGGCTTTCGTAGCCTGGTAGCCATCCATAACTGGCATCATGACATCCATCAGAATCAGATCGTATTCCTGCGGAGAGGAGGCTTCAAATAAGGTCAGGGCTTCCTTTCCATTGTGGGCTTCAGTAACCGTTGCACCAGCATCCGTCAGAATAAATTCCGCAATCTCAAGATTAAGAGAATTATCTTCTGCCAGAAGAATATGATAGCCGGAAAGAGAGATTTCTTCATCGGAAGTTTCCGCTTCAGAAGTGGAAGCGGCATTATGGTCGATACAAAAAGGAATCGTAATCCGGTAAGTGGTGCCAATATCCTTTTCGCTGGAAAAATCAATAGTTCCGCCCATTTTATCCAAAAGATTCTTTACAATTGCCATGCCAAGTCCGGTACCGTTGTAAGTAGAACGGGCATTATGGTTTTCCTGAGTAAAAGGTTCAAATAAATGCTCCTGAAATTCTTTGCTCATGCCGATTCCGGTATCAGAGCAGGTAAATTCAATCCAGGCAGTATCTTCCGTGAAACGTACTTCATGACAACTTAGAATGACTTTTCCATTTTCCTTATTATATTTTACTGCATTGCTTACAATATTCATAAGAAGCCGCTTGATATGAATAGGACTTCCGATGAGACAGGGATGCTGGACAGAAGGAACTCCGGAAATAATTTCGATGCCACGTTCCGCAGCCTGCTTTTCTATGATGGTGGTGATATCATTGACCAGGTGTAGAACATGGAACGGGCGGGATTCTAAGACAATTTCGCCTGATTCCAGTTTTCCCATATCAAGAACTTCATTTACAAGTTCTAACAGCAGACCAGAAGACTCCTGGATTTTTTCGAGACATTCCTGCTGTTTGACAGGGTTATCTTTATAATGTCCGGCAATTTCCACCATACCACGGATTCCGTTAATCGGCGTCCGGATATCGTGACTCATCCGCTGCAAAAATTCAGTCTTGGCAAGGTTGGCACTTTCTGCCTTTTGGGCAGCCTCCTTTAGTGATTCCTGATAGAGTTTATCCTTCTTCAACTGGGCTTTCTGGTAGCTCTGGTCAGTCTTCCAGCGCAGCATCTGGAAAATCAGAAGAAGGCAGATATAACTAAACATATAATAAAATACTTTTCGCGGAGTCGTTTCAAAAACTGCATGCTCAGGCAGATAGACGTAGATATAATAATTCTGTCCCTGATCTAACATACCAAAGACATGCTTTGGTGAGGAGACTGTATTATGAACATGAACCATCTGTCCACTTACCGCTTTTTTGTTTATATTCTGTAGTACTTCAATATCATTAATATCTGTTCCTTCGAGTTTTTCTTCATTTGAGGCAATCACTTTATCACCACTGGTAATGACAATGGTGCTGTTACGGCTGATACTGTAGCCGGACAGCAAATTCTGAAAAGAGATACTGTAACTTTCAATATAATCAAGTGGTGTATGGTAATAAGTTACAATAATACCAGAGGTATCGGTACGTCCTACCGCTGCCAGGTCGATATAAGAGCCATCTTCACAGTTGATTCTGGAAGAGTATGTTTTTTCCGGATGTATGGCAACATCCAGAAGAACTTCTTTTTTCAGCGTATCGGTTAGGCCGGCACTGCCAATGGAATCAGTACAATATTCAGAGGTTACAGTTCCGGTTTCATCCAGAAAAATAATGCCGGTAATATAAAACTCTTTTGTAAATTCTTCCATGGAAGCTTTTTCCATGGATGTTGTGCCATGCAGACAGTTATCCGTAGAAATATTGTGGGCAGCCTGCTGACAGCATTCAATAATACGCATCAGGCTCTTGGTTTCGGAGGCTAAATTTAAATTGCTGTAGGTGGAGCATTGTTTCTTCAAATAATTAACCGTATCTGCAAGGTGTTCTTCTGTGGATTCGATATCATCGTTTGCGGAAGTAAAAAATACCAGAAGGAAGAACAGGATGCCAAGAAATATTGAAAAAGGCCAGAAAAAACGCAGTCTAAAGGGTTTGTTCTTATTTGACTTCATAATTTTCTACCTCCAGATAAGTACTTGGATGTGCTAAGTATTTTCCGATGATTTTCTCAGAGGTTCCATCTTTTTGCATTTCCTCTAAAGTATCAGACAGTTTTTCGTTAAGCCCGCTGGTATCATCAAGAGAGAAAGCCACACCCAGTCCGACAGTAAGAAGCGGTTTATCCAGAATGCGGTATTCCACATGATAATCAGACATATATTGTAAAATAGAAGTTTCATGGGCAGCAACCGCATCCACATAACCTTTGCTTAACATTGGGTAAATCAGCTCACGATTCTGCATGGCGAAAAGCCCGTTAATTTTTGGAATGTCGGGGTCGGTCTGGTTGAGAAAAATATCTTCCGGTTTCGTGGTAGCCTGAACGGCGATGTTTTTACCGGCAAGATCCTGCAGGGTGTAAATATTGCTGTCCGGACTGACTGCAACCACCTGCTGGCTGATCATATAAGGTCCCGCCCATTTGTATTCATCCATTCGTCCGTCCATGCTAAAGCAGCCCCATGCACAGTCGATACTGCCATCCTGCAGAAGAGCTTTTTTATTTTCCCAGTCGATGGTGACAAATTCAGCCTGATAGCCCATTCTGTGGAAGGCTTCCGTGGCAAGTTCCACATCAATGCCGGTTGGTCTGCCGTCTGTTCCGCTATAATTAAAAGGCGGATAATTGTCGCTGCCGATTACAATAGTTGGCAGCGAAGTTTCCTGTTTTGTGGAAAGAGTATTTTCCGCTTTTCTGCAGCTACATAATAAAAATGTAAAAATACAGAGAACAGCCAATAGCTGTTGTAGTTTTTTCGAACCATTCATATAATAGAGTCACTCCTGAAAAAAATCTTTTTACTGTGTTACTATTATAAAGTAAGAAAGGCGCAGATACAACAGATTACAACAGATTGCAATAGAAAATCACTTGAATTTTCGACAAAAAAATTGTATATTTGATATAGAAATGTAAATTTTTATCTGAAAAGTTTAAGCAAGTAGAAATGCTAAGGGATATGTTAGAGAAGAGGGGAATTAGGATGAAAGAAGTTACAAAACAGGCAGAGGAAACACAGATTAGCCATAAAACACTGAGACTGATGATCGGAACACTCTGTTCTGTCATCGGAACGCTGCTAGCCCTTTATGTGGGAGGCTGGCTTATGTTATGTAAACCGATACAGGGGGTGGTTTCTGCATACTTTGCAGGAAATCTTACAATTGGAATCATCGCACTGGCGGTATTCAAGTGTCTGTTGTCCGTAACAGTGGCAGGAGCCATCTGGTGTGGTGGATATATTGCTAAGTGCAAGTTTATTGGACATGAAGATTATTAATGAGAAGATTCGAAAAGGATAGGAATGAAAAGGCATGACGGATTAACGTCATGCCTTTTTGACGTTTAATGGAAATGCAAATTTGTATCTGATTTATATATAAAAAACTTACGCTGATGAAGGGTGATATTATTCATAATAAATTGACTGGGATACCAATTACTTAGATAACCATTTTCTTCTTCTGGATTATGAAAACAAACAATTTTCAATCTACTTTACCTACTTTTTTTACCGCCAGTTCAAGTTCTAAATCATGTAACCCGCTATAAGCCTTTATCAAAAAATCTAATGGAACTATTTTTACCACATCACTACTCGGGAGATTATAATACCATTGATAATAAGCATAAAACTCCCCTATCCAATCTGGTAGAAATCCTTCAAGTGCCTTTCCATCTTTAAGTTCATATTTATCTGTTTTTTCAAAATAATCCCACAATTCATTGGCATTCATAGTATTCACATAAGCTTGGGCTTCATCAATACTTTTTCTTGTCTTACTTACCATATAAGCATGAATAAAATCCACTGTATCTTTTTGAGGATATTTTTGAGAAATAAAACCAAATAGTTTCCCCTGATTTTCAACTACATCATTTAAATATACATCTGAATATGCTCTCAATTCAATCACCTCTCAAATAATGTGCTAAACACATTGGTTACTTTATTTGCATCTGAGTTAACAAGCTCACGCATATTTTTCCTTGCGACTATGTCTCTTTGATTATATTTATCATTGAATTCATTATAATTAACACTCATCAACTCTGCGTCTATTTCTTCTAACTTTGAATATGCTAACTCTGATTTTATACAATATTGAATACCAAGACCGCCCAACGACAATAATTCCTCGAGAATTTCAATATCAATATTATCACGGACAAACTCTTTCGCTAAAATTCTATAACGATTGGTGCCTGCCGCTTCTCGATGCTTCATTAATTCTGCTAACCAGGCTAATACATTGTATTGTTGAAAATCTAATATTTTCAAATTAGTAATATCCAATTCGTACTTATGAACCCATCCATTCTTTTCGTCCGGTTTACAAACCGCCCACTCTTTTGCAAGTTCAACATTTTTCAATTTTCCCAGCTTACGCTGATGAAAGTAATGAGAAAAGCTGCCGATGGCAGCTTTTCTTGCATTAAATTTAAATCCCCTCGAACCGTCCGGAAGCCCCACAAGGAAGTGTAAGTCCGTTGGAACTGACCGGAAGACCGATTTCGTCGGCTGTGACTTTGCCAGGGAAACGTTTTAGCTCTGTTCCGATAAGGTAAGAGAGAACCGCCGGCTGTAAGCCTGTAGTATAGGAATTAATCAGGAAGAACAAAGGTCTGTCCACCAGAAGCTGTGCACAGAGTTTGACCAGTGGATGGATGGATTCTTCGATTTTCCAAATTTCACCCTTGGGACCTCTGCCGTAGGATGGAGGGTCCATAATAATAGCATCGTAGTGGTTGCCACGGCGGATTTCACGTTCCACGAATTTGACACAGTCATCTACAATCCAGCGGATTGGTGCATCTGCAAGACCGGAAGAAGCAGCATTTTCCTTGGCCCAGGTAACCATACCCTTTGAAGCGTCTACATGGGTAACGGATGCACCTGCTGCTGCGGCAGCAATCGTAGCACCACCGGTATAGGCAAAAAGATTTAAGACTTTAACTGGTCTTTCTGCTTTTTTAATAAGTTCAGAGAACCAGTCCCAGTTAGCAGCCTGCTCCGGGAAAAGACCGGTGTGCTTGAAGCTGAAAGGCTTTAACTGGAAAGTAAGGTTGCGGTAGTGGATGCTCCACTGCTGTGGCAGGTCAAAGAATTCCCATTCGCCGCCGCCCTTTTTACTGCGGTGATAGTGGGCGTTCATTTTATGCCAGCCTTTTTCTTTGCGTGGTGTATCCCAGATGACCTGAGGATCCGGACGAACCAGGATATAGTCACCCCAGCGCTCTAATTTCTCACCTTTTGAACAGTCTATTACTTCATAATCTTTCCAGTTATCTGCAAGCCACATAGTATTTCCTCCAATATTTTCTGGTATCAAATATTTTCCGTTTTGTCTTAAGACATCTGCATCCTATTATATAAGGGGGAAAATGTTCCGTCAACTTATTCCTGCTTAAAAATCACAGGCAGTTGTGAAAAGGGAATAGATTACCGCAATTGTATTTCACTGATTCACAGGGGATTTTCTTTCGCTACGAAATACCATAGTTCTAAAATGCGTGTTTTTCTTTAGAGGATTAAAACAGTCTTTCCAATGTTTGTCAGAATAACTGCACGGTCCGCCGAAGTACAGATGCCTGATAAGGGCTGTTAGGGGCACTTGGAATTTCGTCTGGCAACAGGCAACGCTGGTACAGGGATGTACCAGCGAGGCGCATTTGAACATGGACGTGAATTTGTGCCGGTTGCCAGAAGAAAGTATAATTATGCCGAAATTCCCTGTGCCCCTTGCAGCCCTTATCAGGCATCTGTTCTCGACGGACCGTGCAACTATTCAGTCAAAGCAACCGGAAAGACAGTCTATCAGCATGAAAAACATGCATTCTAAGAACTGTTGGCATTTCATATCGGATAAAGAAAATCCCCTGCGAATCAGCGGAATATGATTCGGGTAAAAGTTCTATCTTTTTCACAACTGCCTGTGAAAATCAGCAGAGAATAAGTGAAAGAACAAAGAGGACTCCAAGAAAAATCACATTGTAGAGGGTGAAAATCCCAAGAAACCGTCTTGTATCGCGTCCATTACTATTGGCATAGAACTTAAAGGAAATAAGGCTTGCCAGGGAAGCAATAAGAGTACCAAGGCCGCCGAGATTTACCCCAATCAGCAGGGCAGAATAATCATCGGTGAAGCCGGAAAGCAGGATGGCAGCAGGCACGTTGCTGATAATCTGGCTGGCACCAATACCCATCAGAACTTCATGGTGGACCAAAAGCTTTGAAATCAGTTCGTGTACCAGAGAAATCTGCTTCATATTTCCGATAAAGATGAAGAAGCAAAGAAAGGTAAGCAGCAGGAAATAATCCACATCCTTTAATACGCGGTAATCCAGAAGCAGAAAGCCTGTGATGACAAGAAGAAACATAATCTGGTAAGGCAGAATATGAAGCACCGTCAGAAGACACAGAAGAAATAGTATCAGATAGGCGGTAAAAAGAATCCGGGGATTTTTACGTGCTTTTACAGCTTCACAAATTACATTGGAAGTATTGGAAGCAGTTACAGTATTTGTAGAATTTGCAGTGTTTGCAGCAGTTGCAGTGGAAACCGTATCCTTTGGGAGAAACAGAATAAAAATCAGCAGAAGGATAGCAGATACAAAAGAGTATGGCAGCATAATCCGGACAAAAGCTCCAATGGATAATCCGGAAATCGTATAGAGATAAAGATTCTGCGGGTTGCCAAGAGGCGTCAGCATGCTGCCGAGATTGGCGGCAATGGTTTCAAGAACGATAACTGGAATCAGAAACTTCTTTTGCTCGGCCATGGACAGAACCAGTATGGTAAACGGTACAAAGGTAATCAGCGCCACATCATTGGTGATAAGCATGCTGAAGAAAAAGCACAGGAAAATGAAAAGTGCCGACAGCATCCGAAGGGAATGCACATGGGTTAAGAGCATGGTTCCAAGCCGGGTAAAAACGCCAATGGAAGAAAACCCCCTTACCACAGCCATCAGGGAGAATAAAAGAGCCAGTACCCGGAAATCAATATAAGAAAAGTAATTTACGGATGGTGGAATAAAAAACATGGATACAACTGCCAGCAGGAAAGCAATGCAGCAGACGGTTTCTTTTTTGAAAAAATCTTTTACTTTTGTAAACATACGGGTCTCCTTCTATGAAATCATATCTTAGGCAGTTGCGAAAGATAATAACATTTTGCTAATAATTTCTTCGCTATGTAAAGTATCTTTGTTTTGCATCGAAATACCGTAGTTCTAAAATATTAGTTTTGCTTTTGGCGATAAAACCAGTCTTTCCAATGTTTAACAAAGATAGCGCCACTGTTCGTCAAAGTGCGGATGCCTGATAAAGGCTGTTAGGGGCACTTGGAATTTCGCCTGGCATCCGGCAACGCTGGCACAGGACGTGCCAGCGAGGCGCATCTGAACATGGATGTGAATATGCGCCGGTTGCCAGACGGACTTCTTAATTATCCGAAATTCCTAGTGCCCCTTGCAGGTGTTATGTGGCATCCGTATTCGACGGACAGTGGCACTATCTTATGTCAAAGCAACGGAAAGACTGCTTGCAGACAAGCAAAACATAATATTAAGAACTACTGGTATTTTGACGCACATAAATACACCTACTTCAAATAGCAAAGAAATTTCTGCTAAAATGTTATTCTTTCGCAGCACCTAAATCATTTCCCGCGGGGATTTTCCAAACTGCTTCTTATAGGCACGAAGAAAAGTAGAATAATTGTGAAAGCCGCAGGCAAAGCAGGCATCGGTTACCGCAGTGCCGGAGCTGATTAAATCCCTGGCAAAGAGAAGCCGTTTCGTGGAAAGATAATTTCCGATGGTATACCCGGTCTGCTCCTTAAAAGAGTGCATCAGATAATAGCGGCTGGTAAAAAAGTGCTCTGCTAAAGAATCCACCGTAATATCTTCCGTCAGATGTTCATTCATATAGGTAAGAACCGACAGAATCTTTTCATTTGCCTGAAAGGAATCTTCATATTGCAGGGTGCCGGATAAGGCAGCCCGGTTTAAGTGAATCATAAATTCTAAGAAAAGCGTATTCTGGTAAATCTCATTGGCAAAGCTGTCTTCGGAAAAAGAGTGGACAAGCTCTGTCATGGTATCTAAGAGCCGCCGTTCCTTCATGCCGGATAAATGCAGGACATTGGACGGCATGGCAGCGTCCGGAAGAAAGCACTGGTTTAAGAAAATAGTCTTATCGGATGATGTAACTGCAAAATCCGGAGAGACATAAATAATCATCCGCTCGTAGGGGGTGGTATCATGAATGACCGGGCGGTGGACTTCACCGGCACGGACAAGAACCAGATCCCCCGGGGTAAGCTGGTAGGATTTTCCTTCAATACAATAGGTGACATTGCCGCTTAGGAAAAAGAGCAGTTTGTGAAAATCGTGATAATGAAAGTCGTAGGCAGACATTTCGTGGTCAGTCAGGTGAAATATCTTAAAATCATGATGAAGATATCCGGTTTTCTCATATTTTTTCATAAAAATCACATCCTATATACAAAGTCAATCTAGGAACAGTATAAAGCACGATTTGCAATAAGGAAAGCATTATTTTACTATCAATTTCAATAAAATGTTGGTATAATGATTAATATATGAAAAAGGACAAGTGCGTCAATAGACGGTTGTCCTGTTAGAAACGAAAATATCTGGTGGGTAATTAAGACGAAGAAAGGCGGTAACAATATGAAAAACTTCAGCAACTATACCGATTACAGTGCAAAAGAGGATTTACATTTTGAATCCAAGGCAGTACATGGAGCATTAGGAACGGAACCATTAACCGGCGCAGTCAGCATGCCAATCTTTCAGGCAGCAACCTTCCGTCATCCGGAATTAGGACAGACAACAGGATTTGCCTATAGCCGTCTTGAGAATCCGACCAGACAGGAATTAGAGCGTACCATGGCAATTTTAGAGGGCGGTATCCAGGGATTTGCATTTTCTTCCGGACAGGCTGCGAATATGGCAGTATTTTCCTTATTAAATCCGGGCGAGCATGTAATTCTTTCCGATGATATTTATGGTGGAACCTTCCGTATCATTGGAGATGTATTTGGAAAATATGGAATCGAGCATACTTATGTAGATATGTCTGAATTAGACGAAGTAAAGGCAGCTATTCGACCGAATACAAAAATGTTCTTCGTTGAGACACCGACCAATCCGATGATGAAGGTGGCAGACATTCATGCCATTTCTGAAATCGCAAAATCCATCGGAGCATTAACCGTTGTAGATAATACATTTTTAACACCATATTTCCAGAAACCGCTGCAGTTGGGAGCTGACATCGTAACCCACAGTTCAACAAAATATCTGGGGGGACACAATGACACCATTTCCGGAATCGTAGTGGTAAAGGATAACAAAGAAATCGCAGATAAGATTCACATCCATATCAAATCCCATGGAAGCCAGCTGGCACCGTTAGACAGCTGGCTGGTATTAAGGGGAATCAAGACCCTTGCAGTCCGTATGGACCGTCACAATGAGAATGCCAGGAAGGTAGCAGAGTGGCTTCGTACACAGCCGAAGGTAAAGAAAGTATATTATGTTGGCTTTGAAGACCATAAGGATTACGAAGTAACCTGCCGTCAGACCACCGGATTTGGCGGAATGATTTCCTTTACCGTAGACAGCTATGAGACCGTTAAGAAGATTCTTAAAAATGTAGATATGATTATGTTTGCAGAGAGTCTTGGTGGAACAGAGACCTTAATCACATATCCGACCACACAGACTCATGAGGATACACCGCTTGATGTAAAAGAGAAGCTTGGTATTACAGACTGCTTCCTTCGTATGTCAGTAGGAATTGAAAATGTGGATGATATCATTGCAGATTTAGACCGGGCAATGAATGCTTAAGAAAAATAAAGGAAAGAGAAAGCAAGGAGAAAATAAATGAAATTTACAAAGATGCAGGCATTTGGAAACGATTATGTATATATCGATGCCATTCATCAGCATCTTGACAATCTGCCGGAGCTTGCGAGATTCGTAAGTGACCGGCATTTTGCCATTGGTTCTGACGGAATGGTATTGATTTGCCCGTCCGGGAAAGGGGATTTCCGGATGCGGATGTTTAACCCGGATGGAACAGAAGGCGAGATGTGTGGAAATGCATTGCGTAGCGTAGGAAAATATGTATATGACCACAGACTGACGGATAAGACAGACCTTGTAATTGAAACCTTAGGAGGCATGCAGCATCTGAACTTGACTGTGACGGACGGCCTGGTAAGTAATATCAGAGCAGATATCGGAGCACCGAGAATGTCTGCAAAAGTGATTCCGGTCAACACAAAGCTGGATGAATTTGTAGAGCAGCCGGTACAGGTACTGGATAAGACCTTCCACATTACTGCGGTATCCTGGGGCAACCCGCATTGTGCCATGTATGTAGACAGTGTGGCAGACCTTGATGTGGAAAAATACGGAAAAACCATTGAACATATGACAGAGCTTTTTACCAATAAGACCAATGTAACTTTTGTGGAATTTGTGCGCAGGGATTATGTGAAAATCCGGGAATGGGAAAGAGGAACCGGAGAGACTATCGGATGCGGAACCGGATGCTGTACTGCAGTGGTAGCCGGCGTATTAACCGGACGCTTAGACCGGAAAGTAACGGTAGAGCAGATTGGCGGACCGCTCTATATTGAGTGGGAGGAAGAAAGCGGACATATGTTTATGACCGGACCTTCCCATACGGTATTTGAATCGGAAATTGATGCAAGCCACATTATCGGAACAGCGGAATAATACATTAGGAGAGAAGTATGAAATTAGCAGAAATATGTGAAGAATTGACCTATACCTGCCTGCAGGGAGAGATGGAGAAAGAAATCAGTGATATTATCTATGATTCGAGAAAAGTAGAAAAAGACACCGTATTTGTCTGTATGGTAGGAGCTGTTGTAGACGGACATGACTTTGTTGAAGATGCGGTAAAGAAAGGTGCTTCCGCCCTTGTAGTAGAGCATGCAGTAGAAGTCGATATCCCGGAGAGTTGTACGGTTCTTCAGGTAGAAGATGCCCGTTATGCCCTGGCAATTATGTCGGCTGCTTTCTTTGGACACCCGGACAGAGAGCTTACCACCATTGGACTGACCGGAACCAAAGGAAAGACCACTACTACTTATATGATAAAGAGCGTTTTAGAGGAAGCCGGCAGGAAAGTCGGACTGATTGGAACCATCGGTGCCCTGATCGGCGAGGAGAAGCTTCCGGCAAAGAATACCACACCGGAATCTTATGAATTACATAAGATGTTCCGTGCCATGGTAGATGCCGGCTGTGAATATGTAGTAATGGAAGTATCCTCCCAGGGACTTAAGATGCACCGCGTGGCAGGAATTGTATTTGATTATGGAATCTTTACCAACTTATCACCGGATCATATCGGACCAAATGAGCATGCCAGCTTTGAAGAATATCAGGAATGCAAGAGTCTCTTATTCCGTCAGTGCAAAGAGGGAATTGTAAATGCAGATGATGAGCACGTAGCTGGAATAATCAAAAATCATACCTGTAAGCTTCATACCTTCTCATGTAAGAAAGACGCAGACCTGATGGCGGGAGCTGTTGGATATCTGGATGAAGAGGGACAGATTGGAATGCATTTTACCACTACCGGCTGTATGAATGTTTATGCAGTGGTTCATATTCCGGGAAGCTTTTCAGTATACAATTCACTGGTAACCATGCTGACCTGTCATCTGGCAGGAATTTCCGATGAGGCAATTTTACGGGGATTGGATAAAGTAAAAGTCAGAGGCCGTGTGGAATTAGTTCCGGTTTCCAAAGATTTTACGGTAATTATAGACTATGCCCATAATGAAGTCAGCACAAGAAGCGTGCTTACCACATTAAAAGAGTATCATCCGAAACGTTTAATCTGTGTCTATGGTGGCGGTGGAAACCGTTCCAAGCTGCGCCGCTATGACATGGGAGAAGTGACAGGAGAACTGGCAGATTTAAGTGTGTTGACCTGTGATAACCCAAGAGATGAAGAAATCCGCGACATTAACAACGATATTAAGATTGGCCTTGCAAAGAGCAACGGAAAATATATCGAAATCGATGACCGCAAGGCAGCCATCAAATATTGTATCGAAAATGCCAGAAAGGGTGATATGATAGTACTACTTGGAAAAGGTCATGAAGATTATCAGGAAATCAAAGGTTTAAAATATCATTTTGATGAAAGAGAAGCCATTGCCGAAATCAAAAAAGAGTTAAATTTATAATTCACATATGTGAATTATACTGAAATATAAGAATTGCAATAAGTAACCGGAGTCATTGACTTATAATTATGCCACCATTATAATAAAGATTATGTATCAGCAAAACAGGTGAAAGCCTGTGACGCAAAGCTATAGGGTCTTTGAAATGACAGCCAGTTGCAAGAAGGAAGCATCCGTGCATTGGCGGAAGCTTCCTTTTTTCGGTTATGCGGGAAATGCGCAAAGTGTGTTTCCTGTAGCCGTACGCAGGTAACGAGGGAAAGGAAACAAATATGCAGAAGTTTGATTATGAAGTATACACAGGAAATGATTTAGGAGCGGTATACTCACCGAAAATGACAAGATTTAAGGTCTGGGCACCGGAGGCAGAATCCGTGAAGCTGAACCTTTATAAACAGGGCGAAGGAGATAATCTCATAGAACAGCATGTTATGAAGAAGTCAGTAAACGGTACTTACGTTTTTGAAAAACAGGGCGATTGCAATGGAATCTACTATACCTATACAGTAGTAAATCACGGGGAAGAGCAGGAGGCAGTAGATCCGTATACAAAAGCTGCCGGGGTAAACGGGCAGCGCGGTATGGTTATCAATCTGGCAAAGACAAACCCACAGGGCTTTGAACTGGATGGGTACCGGAATCCGGAGCATATCACAGATGCCATTATCTATGAAGGCAGTGTAAGGGATTTTACCATGGATGAATCCAGTGGTGTGTTCCACAACGGTAAATTCTTAGGACTGACAGAGGCAAATACCACCAATCATTTCGGAGAGGCAACCGCACTGGATTATATCAGTGACCTTGGCATTACCCATGTGCAGATTCTTCCGGCATTTGATTTTGAGACCGTAGATGAGAAAAATCAGAAAGCACAGTATAACTGGGGATATGATCCGGATAATTATAATGTTCCGGAAGGCTCTTATGCAGTCAGCCCATATGATGGAGCGGTGCGGATTCAGGAAATGAAACAGATGGTGCTGGCATTGCACAGCAGAGGAATCGGAGTGATTATGGATGTGGTCTTTAATCATACCTATCGAAGGGATGATTCCAACCTTCAGAAGATTGTGCCGGGCTATTATTATAGAAGTGATGAGACCGGATATACTGACGGATCCGGCTGTGGCAATGAAGTGGCCAGTGACCGTCCGATGGTGCAGAAATTAATCGTAGATTCCCTGATTTACTGGGCAAAGGAATATCATATCGATGGATTCCGCTTTGATTTGATGGGAGTTCTGGATATTGATACAATGAATGTTATTGCAGAGCGTTTAAAAGAAATCCGTCCGGATATTTATCTTTATGGGGAAGGCTGGAACGGTGGCCCATCTTCTCTGGCAGAGGAGAAACGTGCATTTAAAGCCAGTGCGAAAAAGATGCCGGGAATCGGCATGTTCAATGATGACATCCGTGATACCATAAAAGGAAGCGTATTCTATGATGATCATCTGGGTTTTGTTAATGGCGGCATCCATCTGGAAAATGCATTGCGCTATGGCATTACAGGAGCAGTCGCACATCCACAGGTAGATTATGATGCCTATGGCAGTAAGCCGTGGGCGAAAGAGCCGGGACAGAGTATTAATTATGTCTCCTGTCATGATAACTATACCCTGTGGGATAAATTATCCGTCTCCTGCCCGGAGGCATCGGAAGAAAAGAAGAAAGCCATGAACCGGTTGTGCGCAGCCATTGTATTTACTTCCCAGGGCGTGCCTTTTATCCAGGCAGGTGAAGAATTCCTCCGCAGCAAACCGCTGCCGGAGAAAAAAGGTTTTGCAGAAAACAGCTATAATATGCCGGATGCGGTAAACAGCATCAAGTGGGATAATATACATGAATATCCGGATATGATAGCATACTATAAGGGCTTGATGGAACTGCGGAAAGCCCATCCGGTATTCCGTATGCAGAGTGAAGCGGAAATGACACAGAATCTCTGCTTCTTATCAGATACACCGGAAAATGTTGTGGCATATCTTTTAAAGGGAAAAGGTGCAGATGATACACCGGAAAACATTTTGGTAATATTCAACGGAAATGATGAAGAGATTTTGTATAATTTGCCGGAAGGAAAATGGAAAATTCTGGTGGATGACAAAACGGCAGGTGCAGACGGCAAAAAAATTATTTCCGAAAAGACCGATGTAGAGCCGCTTTCCGCTCTTGTATTAGAAAAAGAATAAACAATTTGGCACAATACCTTGAAAAGATAATTTAATCTGATACAATATATAGTATACGCGTTGAAAATGAATTATTTTGAA
This sequence comes from Roseburia sp. OM04-10BH, assembly GCF_003462605.1. Classification (NCBI taxonomy): domain Bacteria; kingdom Bacillati; phylum Bacillota; class Clostridia; order Lachnospirales; family Lachnospiraceae; genus Roseburia; species Roseburia sp. OM04-10BH. The sequence continues at coordinate 101,873 of NZ_QTZI01000005.1, read as the reverse complement.
TAGGGGTGCGAATATGAAAATCATAAAGAGAAGTGGGACGGAAGTTATATTTGATAAAGAGAAGATTTTAGCGGCTGTGTGTAAAGCCAATGAAAGTGTGGTAGACAGCGAGCGTATGACAGAGGCACAGATTAATGCTATTGGTGAAAATGTGGAGAAGGCATGTAATACCATGAACCGTGCATTAACCGTAGAAGAGATTCAGGATCTGGTGGAGAACCTGATTATGAATCAGCGTGCGTATACGGTAGCTAGAAATTATATCACTTACCGCTATAAACGTGCTCTGGTAAGGAAGACCAATTCTACCGACGACCAGATTCTGACACTGCTTGCCTGCAAGAATGAGGAAGTAAAGCAGGAAAACAGCAACAAGAATCCAACTGTAAGCAGTGTGCAGCGTGATTATATGGCAGGAGAAGTCAGCAAGGATATTACCAAGCGTTTCCTGCTGCCGCAGGATATTGTAGAAGCCCATGAGCAGGGAATTATACATTTCCACGATTCCGATTATTTTGCACAGCATATGCATAACTGTTGTCTGGTTAATTTAGAGGATATGCTGCAGAATGGTACGGTAATCAGTGAGACCATGATTGATAAGCCAAAGAGCTTTGAGACTGCCTGCAATATTGCAACCCAGAGCATTGCCCAGATTGCAAGTTCACAGTATGGGGGACAGAGTATTTCACTGGCACATTTAGCACCATTTGTCAATGTGAGCCGTCAGAAATTCCGTCGTCAGGTAGCAGCGGAATTTGAAGCAGCAGGACTGGAATTAATAGAGGAACAGATTAATAAAGTAGCAGAGATTCGAGTAAAAGACGAAATCAAGCGTGGCGTCCAGATGATTCAGTATCAGGTGATCACATTGATGACCACCAATGGACAGGCTCCGTTTGTAACAGTCTTTATGTATATTGATGAAGTACCGGAAGGACAGGTAAGAGACGACCTTGCAGCGATTATTGAAGAAGTCTTAAAGCAGAGAATTCTTGGTGTGAAAAATGAGCAGGGCATCTACATTACACCGGCATTTCCAAAGCTGATTTATGTGCTGGAAGAGGATAATGTTGAGCCGGATTCCAAGTATTATTATCTGACAGAGCTGGCTGCAAAATGTACCGCAAAGCGTCTGGTACCGGATTATATTTCAGAAAAAATTATGAAACAGCTGAAAGAGGGCAACTGCTATCCATGTATGGGCTGTCGTTCTTTCTTAAGCGTATACAAGGATGAAGAAGGAAAGCCGAAATATTACGGACGGTTCAATCAGGGTGTCGTAACACTGAATCTGGTGGATATTGCATGTTCCTCCGGCGGAGATATGACCCGTTTCTGGGAAATCTTCGATGAGCGTCTGGAATTATGCTATCGGGCATTGATGGCAAGACATAACCGCCTGAAGGGAACACCTTCTGATGTGGCACCGATTCTCTGGCAGTATGGTGCACTGGCCCGTCTTAAGAAGGGCGAGACCATAGACAGGCTTTTATATGGCGGCTATTCCACTATCTCTTTAGGCTATGCAGGATTGTGTGAATGTACCCGTTATATGACCGGTAAATCCCATACTAATCCGGAAGCAACACCATTTGCACTGGCAGTGATGCAGCATTTAAATGATGCCTGCGATAAGTGGAAGACAGAGACAAATATTGCTTTCAGTGTATATGGGACACCACTTGAGTCTACGACCTATAAATTTGCAAAATGTTTGCAGAAGCGTTTCGGAATTATTCCGGGCGTTACGGATAAGAGCTATATTACCAACAGCTATCATGTTCATGTGACAGAGCATATTGACGCATTCAAGAAGCTTGGTTTTGAAGCAAAGTTCCAGGAGCTTTCCCCGGGCGGCGCAATCAGCTATGTGGAAGTGCCGGATATGCAGGATAATATTGAGGCGGTACTGTCTGTCATCCGTTATATTTATGACCATATTATGTATGCAGAACTGAATACCAAGAGTGATTATTGTATGGAATGTGGTTACAATGGCGAGATTAAAATTGTAACAGACAAATACGGCAAGCTGGTGTGGGAATGCCCAAGCTGTGGTAACCGTGACCAGGATAAGATGAACGTGGCAAGACGTACCTGTGGTTATATCGGAACCCAGTTCTGGAATCAGGGAAGAACTCAGGAAATCAAAGACCGTGTATTACATTTGTAAAGAAAATTTAGAAAAAGAAAAAGGAGTACGTTAAAGTTGGCTCCATAAAAATACCCCGGAAACAGAAAGATTCATTCTTTGGAAGAAGGAACCATCTGCTTCCGGGGTTTTCTATACTGCACTTTTTCGGAATAACTTCCTGCGCAGCAGGTAATAGGCAAGAAGCATCATGCTTCCGGTCAGTACCCAGGAAATCGGATAGATAACCATAACTACCCAGAACTCATGGAAATACCGGCAGACGGTAGATACCCAGATGAGCCGTAGGACACAGGAACCGAAAACGGTAATCAGTGCAGGCGACAGGGAATGTCCCAGTCCACGCATGGCGCCTCCGCTGATTTCATAGGTAGAAGTCAAAAGCTCTAAGGTTGTTGCAATTAACAGGCGCTGGACGGCAAAGGTAAGTACCTCCGGGTCGTTGCTGTAAAGGTGCAGGAAGAAGCCCCGTCCTAAGATGAAGACACCGGAAAGGAGTCCGCAGAAGATAAGGGAAAATATCATATTTAAACGGAATACCTTTTTGCAGCGGTCATATTTACCAGCACCGTAATTCTGGCTGGTGAAAGTAACAGTAGTCTGGGCAAAAGCATTTACCACAAAATAGGAAAAATATTCAAAGTTTAACGATGCGGCAGAACCAGCGACAGCATCAGAGCCGAAGCTGTTAATGGTGCTCTGGATGCAGACATTGGCAATGGAAAAGACCATACCCTGCAATCCGGCAGGAACGCCGATGACAAGAATCTTCTTTAATTCATGCCAGGAGATGGCAAGTGCCTTTGGCTCTAAACGAATCGGATCATCCTCATGCAGCAGGATGTAAATCAGGATTCCGGAGCTTACAATATTCGAAACCACGGTAGCGATAGCAACACCGGATACGCCAAGGTGGAAGGCAATGACCAGAATAAGATTCAGCCCGGTATTGATAACACCGGCTGCAATCAGTGCATAAAGCGGCCGTCTGCTGTCTCCAGTACTCCGGAGAATCGAGGAACAGAAGTCGTATAACAGAATGAATGGCATACCAAGGAAGTAAATCCGAAGGTATAAGACCGCAAGGTCAATGACATCATCCGGCGTTCCCATCAGTACCAGAACCGGTCTTGCAATAAACTGTCCCAAAACCAGCAGGAAAATGCCGCCAGCCAGAGCCACAACAATGGCAGTGTGAATGGCTGCTTTGATATTCTTATGGACACCCTGACCGATATATCGGGAAATAATAACATTCGAACCCAGTGAAATACCGATAAAAAGGTTAATCATCAAAGCAATCAGGGAACTGTTGCTTCCCACGGCAGCTAAAGCCTGGCTGCTGGCAAAGTTGCCGACGACAGCGGTATCCACAGAGTTAAAAAGCTGCTGTAAAATACTGCTGGCAGCCAGCGGCAGCGCAAAAATCAAAATTTTATTCCATAAAGGTCCATGTGTCATATCAATGGAGTTTTTCTTCTTTTCTATCATTTAAATCCCTCGTATATTAGATGTATTGGCAATCGCGAAAGAAAAAGATTCTAAAATATTTTGAGAAATAAATCTTTTGTTTCTTTTTCTTAATAGGAAATATTATGTAATTCCTGCTTCGCATTTTTCCTGATTGCCGGCTGTCTTTCCGTTTGCTTTGATAAAAGACGCTTGTGCTGTCCGTCGATTACGGATGCCGCCTGAAATCTGCAAGGGGCACTAAGAATTTCGATGGGATTCTACTTTCGTCTGGCAACCGGTGTATATTCACATCCATGTTCAGATACACCGGTTGCCAGACGAAATTCCAAGTGCCCCTAGGCAGATTTCAAAAGGCGTCCGTATTTCGGCGAACAGCCCAAGTGTCTTATCAAACATTGGAAAGACAGGCGGAATAGCAAAAAGAAAAATGCGGGGGATGGAATTACAATATTTCCTATTTAAAAAGAAACAGAAGATTTATCGGCTAAAATAGGTTATATATGTTTTCTTTCGCAATTGCTCTATCATTCATGATAACCACAGTGATTATAGTTTCACGGAAAAGAAAAGTCAATAGAATGGATTCCGGATAGAATAAATTAAAAAAAATATTGATTTTTTGAAAAAATTGAAGACAATAGAAAAAGATAATCGTTATATAGTATGAGAACGTTCTTAAAAGACAAGGAGGTGGATAAAAATGTGTCAGGAACCATTTACGCAGATGGTTCATAAATATCAGAATCTGGTATTTTCTATTTGCGTTAAGATGACCGGAGATTACTTTGCAGCAGAAGATTTGACGCAGGAAACATTTTTATCTGCCTACCAGCACAAGGAAGAGTTCGACGGTAAGAATGAGAAAGCCTGGCTTTGCAGGATTGCTTCGAATAAATGTATCGATTACAGCAGACAGGCGGCAAGGCGGATGGTACCCACCGAAGACGAAGTCTTAGGAAGTCATCCGGCGAGAGCAGGGGGACCGGAAGAGCAATGCATCGAAGAGGTGGTCCGGGAAGAACTGAAGGAAAAATGCAGACAGTTGAAACCACCTTATGATGAAATCGCAAAGCTGTACTTCTGTGAAGAACATCCTGCCGGCGAGATAGCAGAGTTAAAGCAGAAGAATTTGAAAACCGTGCAGACACAGATATACCGGGCGCGGGCAATGCTTAGAAAACTATATGGAAAGGAGCGGAGCTGATATGAGAAAAGAAGATACACAGGAGTATTTAAGTGACGAAGCGTTAGAAGCACTGATCCGGGAAACAGAAGAAGGACCGATGATAAAAGCACCGGAATATTTAGAAGAAAATATTCTGCATAAAATTGAGCAGCAGCAGAAGATTATTGTATACAAAGAAAAAGTGTCAGCGAAGCGGAAGCTCCTGACTTATAGCATGAAAGTAATGGTTGCGGCGGCAGCGGCAATCGCCTTTCTGATTGTAGTTCCTACGGTGGAGCAGCAGAGCAGACCAAACATGGAAACTTATGTGGCAGAAGCAAAAGAGCAGGCAAATAAGGACTTACAGGAACAGAAAGAGAAAGCGAAAAAGCGTAGTGAAGAGCAGAATTTCTTACAGAGTGTAAATGATGCGTCCAGTGCATTTTGCGATTTTATTACTGAGACGACAAATGGATGGTTTTTAAAGGAGGAAAGATAACATGACGAAAAAGAGAAATGGATTTTTAAGATTTTGCTGTTCCCTTTTACCGGGAGCAGGGGAAATGTATATGGGATTTATGAAAATGGGCTTAAGCCTGATGTCGATGTTCTTTGGCATTATTGTAGCAGCATCTATTTTTGAACTTGGACCGCTGGCAGTGCTTGCAGTAATTGCATGGTTTTACAGCTTCTTTCATGTACACAATTTAGCAGGCTTATCAGATGAAGAATTCTATGCCGTGGAGGATGAGTATTTATTCCATTTAAGTGGAGAAGGCGGGAAAGATAAATCCTTTGTAAAGCGTTATCATACCATTATTGCAGTCGTGCTGATTCTGCTTGGTATTATGTTAATCTGGAACAGTTTCTATTGGATGATTGCAAATTTAATTCCGGATGAAACGGTCTGGGTACTTCAGGAAATCAGTTACCGGCTTCCAAGACTGCTGGCAGGAATTGCAATTATAGCAGCAGGAATTTATCTGGTTCATGGTAAGAAAAAATCCCTTGAGGAAGAAGAGAAAAAGGAGGCATAAGGAAAATGGATGAGAATGTGAAAGAAGTACGCACCCACAGAGTGGGCAGCATTACCTTAGGCAGTGCACTGGTTTTATTTGGAATCCTGTTTCTGGTGCATCTGTTTGTGCCGGTATTGACCTATGAAATCATTTTCCATATCTGGCCATGTATCTTTATCCTGCTTGGAATAGAAATTCTTCTTGCCAACCGGAAGAAGAATGTGGAATTTGTCTATGATGGTAAGGCGGTATTCCTTACCATCACATTAACCTTCTTTGCCATGCTGATGGCAGGAGCAGATGTGGCAATTCAGCAGGCAGATATCTACATGCACCTTTAAGAATGCAGCATTAAGAATGTACCTTTAAGAGGAATGCTCCTTCCGGTATTGCTTTGGCGTCATTTTGTGCTTGTTTCGGAAAGCCTTAATAAAATGGCTGCAATCGGAAAATCCGGTTTCCTGACTGATATAATTCAAGTCAAGATTGGTAAAGAGCAGCAGATCCTCAGCCTTGCAAAGGCGGATAAATTCAATATATTTTTTACAGGACTGGCCATAGAGTTCCCGGAAGCTTTTGGCAAAATAGGAATAACTCATATTACACATTCTGGCAAGGTCTTCCACCTTTAATGGCTCCTGGGCATGAGCGTCGATATATTCCGTAATGGAATGTATGGACGCTTCTTCTGTATTTTGCGGAATAGCCAGAGATTTATCCGTATTAAAACCCTGTGCCCGCCAGATACGCAGGATAAAGGTTAAAAGGGAATTAATCTGGGACTGTACCAGAATCCGGTAACCGTATTCCTGCTGCTGCATTTCGTGTTCACAGGAGGAAAAGATTCCGGCAATGGGATAGCCTGTTAACATCGCTTTGGAAAAATATTTCGGAGCATGGGAATCACCCTTCGCCAGATTAAAAAGTGATACAAAATTAATCCCAGAAAAAGTGGTACTTAATGCATTGCCGGATGGTGCAAGCTGGTTTAAGTCAAATTTCATGACATAATAAACCAATGGCTGCTCTGTGGCAGTATAGATAGAATGGATTGCCTGCGGAAGAAATAATGTCATATCACCTTCTTCTAGTACATAAGTATCATCATCACAGTTGATGATGGCGGTGCCCTCTAACATATACAGAATTTCAACAAAATAATGCCAGTGGGACCGGATAGGAAAAGAATGGATTCTCGTATTAAATAAGAAACATTCAAAAGGAGCATTCAGCCGGTCGCTGTATTCAAAAAGTGAATTCATAAAGTCGTCCCCCAATATATCTGAAATAAATGAATTCCTGTTATAAGAGATTTTTACTATTTTTATAATAAATCATTATAGCAAGATTCCAGGGTGAATGCTATAGTTTCCATCATAAAAAGTCATTGAAAGAGGAGAACGGAAACACTTACCATGGAATATATCTGCGGCATGACATATGCACCATTTGCAAGAAAAGGGAGCTATCAGGAGAAGAGTGCTTTTGACAGCTTAAAGAAAATGAAAGAAAATACCAACAGCAATTTTGTTATTTTAGCACCAAACGGCTTGCAGGATACGGCACAGTCGGAAGAGATTGGTTATACTTCTGAAGCAACGGTGTCAGATGATGAATTAAAGGGCATGATTGATTATGCGAAAGAGCTTGGCATGCGTGTGGCATTAAAGCCTACGGTAAACTGCAAAAATGGAACCTGGCGTGCCCATGTCAATTTCTTTGATGAAGACGTAGTCTGTGAACCAAAGTGGTGTAACTGGTTTGAATCCTATACAGAATTTCAGCTTCATTATGCAAGGCTGGCAAAAGAAATGGGTGTGGAAATGCATATTGCAGGCTGCGAAATGGTTATGGCAGAGCGCAGGGAAGCAGAGTGGCGGAAGCTGATCGCTGATATCCGGAGTGAATTTGACGGACTTGTTTCCTATAATACCGATAAATATCAGGAGCATAATGTGAAATGGTGGGATGCAGTAGATGTGATTTCTTCCAGTGGCTATTATCCGTTGGAGGACTGGGAGAACCAGCTTGACCGGATTGAAGCGGTGGTAAAGAAATTTCAAAAACCATTTTTCTTTGCAGAGGCAGGATGTATGTCTATCGTGGATTCTAATAAAGTGCCAAATGACTGGACGGTGCAGGGAGAAGCAGATGCTAAGGGACAGGCAGACTGGTATGAGGCAATGTTTGAAGCCTGCTTAAAAAGAGAATGGGTGAGGGGCATGGCATTCTGGTCCTGGAACAGTCATCTCTACACGAAGAATGCTGCCCTAAAGAGAAAAGATTATGAAATATATGCAAAACCAGCGGAGAAAATCGTGAAAAAATACTACGATTCTATTCAAAAGTAACAAAAAGTCAAATGACTTAAAACAAACTGTTATGTCATATGGAATCCGTACATTCTGATTTTTTTTAATAAAATAGATTTCTACCATTTTTAAGGTAAAACACTCTATCCCGGAACAGTTGTTTCGTGGTAGAGTGTTTTTATAACGAAATCGATTGAGAAATCCTTCTGCAATTGTGAAAAATGATATATTTTTATGATTAGAATATATCTGAGAGGTTTGCCGAAGTACGAATGCATTTTAAGGGCTGTTAGGGGCACCTGGAATTTTGTCCGACATCTGGCAACGCTGGCACAGGGAAGTGCCAGCGAGGCACATATGAACATGGAAGTGAATTTGTGCCGGTTGCCGGAAGAAAGAACAGGTCTCGCAAAATTCTTAGTGCCCTTTGCAGTTCTTATGCGGCATCCGTGCTCGGTAAACTGCGCAGATATTGCATAAAAAAATAAATGTCATTTTTTACAATAGCAGAAGAATAACACAAGAAATAGAATCAGGAGGAAAACAAATGTTTCGAAAAGATTTTGTATGGGGCGTTGCCAGCAGTGCCTATCAGGTAGAAGGAAGAGACAAAAACGATGGCGCAGGAACCTGCATCTGGGACACCTTTACCGAAGAGGGAAGAACTTTCGAACATCATAATGCCTATGTCAGTGCCGATGACATGCACCGTTATAAAGAGGACTATGCGCTGATGAGAGAACTTGGTGTGAAGGCATACCGTTTTTCCGTAAGCTGGGCGAGATTGATGCCGGAGGGAACCGGAAGAGTCAATGAAAAAGCGGTGGCACTCTATCGTGATATGATTCTTGAAATGAAGAAAAACGGCATTGAGCCATATATGACACTTTATCACTGGGAACTTCCGCAGGCATTGGAGGATAAAGGCGGCTGGCTCAATGAAGAAATCATAGATTGGTTTGCAGAATATGCAAAAGTAGTAGCAGAGAATTTTACTGATATCTGCGACAAGATTTTTACTTTGAATGAGCCACAGTGCTTTATCGGACTGGGATATTACCGTGGTATTCATGCACCGGGAAAGAAAGTCACACCAGAGGAAAGCTTCCGGATTGCGCATAATGCATTGCGGGCACATGGAAAAGCAGTTATTACTCTCCGGAAATATGCAAAGCAGCCGATACAGATTGGCTATGCACCAACCAGTGGGGTGGCATATCCAGCAAGTAATTCCCCGGAAGATATTGAAGCTGCAAAGAAGGTATATTTTGGCTTTTATAATGATGTCGACAACTGGACCTGGAATGTATCCTGGTATTCCGACCCGGTTATTTTAGGACATTATCCAAAGGAAGGCCTTGAGAAATACAAGGAGTATCTGCCGGAAATCACGAAAGAAGATATGGAACTGATTCACCAGCCCATTGATTTTTACGGACAGAATATTTATAACGGATATCCGGTTCGTGCAGGAGCAGATGGAGAACCGGAATTTGCAGACCGCCCTGCAGGATTTCCAAAGACTGCCGCAGAATGGCCGGTGACACCGGAATGTCTCTACTGGGCAGGAAAATTCCTCTACGAACGTTATCAGCTTCCGATTTATATTACGGAAAATGGAATGTCCTGTCATGACAATGTGGAAGCAGATGGCAGTGTACATGATGCCAACCGTATCCAGTTCTTAGATGAGTACCTTGGCAATCTGCAGAAGGCGGCGGATGAAGGAGCAGAGATTGCTGGTTATTTCTTATGGACTTTTTTGGACAATTTCGAATGGCATGAGGGCTATTCCGAACGGTTCGGAATTATTTATGTGGACTTTGCAACCCAGCAGCGTTATGTAAAGGATTCAGCATTCTGGTATAAGAAAGTCATGGAAAGCAATGGAGCAGCGTTATCCTGCAACCAGCCGGATAGAAAAATCCGGATAGAGCGTGGTGCTGCAGAAGTAACAGGTGCAGGATTTAAGGTAGAGAGGGAAATGGATCTGCTGCTTTCTGACAGCACAGATGTCATTTATGTGGCATCCGGCAGCGGTTTAATTGGCAGCATCTGGGTAGATGCCGGAGACAGGCTTACGATACCGGAGGGCATCCGGAAGATGCATTGCAGTGGAAAAATGACACTGGTGCAGGCGTAGCATGAAAAAATAATTGTTTCTTCTAGACCAGAGAAAATGAGAATAAAAAAAGTTTCTTTTATTCCGATGAGCAATCAGAAGGAATAGAAGAAACTTTTTTTGCTTTACGGGAAATTGCTTTCCTGTAAAGCAAAAAACGCTCCGCGAGGATGCGCACTGCGGCGTATAAGGTAGATGTCGCAAGCGACCGCCGCAGGCGCGGGAATGTGCAAGGCACATTCTTTTTTAATGTTCAGATACATTTTAGATACAAATATATGTTAAAATAAACATCAAAGAGTAGTAAAAGGAGCGGGCAGCATGATACGGATATTGGTTGTAGAGGATGAAAAGGCAATATCGGATTTAATCCGGCTGAATCTGATGAAGGCAGGCTATCAGTGTGTCTGTGTATACAATGGAATGAAAGCTGCAGACCTGTTGGAAACAGAAAATTTTGATTTGATTATATTGGATGTTATGCTGCCGGAATTAAATGGATTTGAATTGATGGAATACATCCGTCCAATGGGAATTCCGGTGATTTTTCTGACTGCAAAGGATTCCCTAAAAGACCGGATGCAGGGGCTGACCTCCGGGGCAGAGGATTATATGGTAAAGCCTTTTGAAGTGGTAGAACTTTTGGCACGGGTTAATATTGTGCTGCGCCGCTATCATAAGATGGAGCAGAAGATTACTTTTATGGATATTGAATTAGACAGTGAAAATCAGGTGGTGACAAAGGCAGGAAAAGAAGTGGAGCTTACGCCAAAGGAATTTGAACTCTTAGAAATTCTGATGCGCAACCGGAATATTACACTGTTCCGGGAAAGAATCTATGAAGAAATCTGGGGAACGGAATATTCCGTAGAGTCAAGAACCTTAGACCTTCATATCCAGAGATTACGGAAAAAACTGAATCTTGGAGCGGAGCTTAAAACAGTATTTAAGGCAGGATACCGGTTAGAGGATAAAGCATGAAATTTCGATATAAAGTATTAATTACAAATTTAATCCTGCTTTCAGTCAGTCTGGGACTGGTGGGCTATCTGATGATACATAAGAATTTTGAGCTGGCGAAGGAAACACAGATTTCTAATGCAGTCATTCAGAATAATCTGGTGCAGTCCTCGGTGGAATATGAAGTACTTCAGGCGTTGAACCGGGAAGAGTCGGTAAAGGGCGCACTTCCAGACATTGGAGCACAGGTCAGCAGCGGTATGCGGGCAGAAAATGTGACATTTTTTATTTATTATGGGGATAAGCTGGTTTATAACGAAACAGAAGAAAATGCCAATTTAAAGAAAGTCTGGGAAGCACAGCAGGAGGATGGAAATAAGAACTATGCCATCTTTGAAGAGGACGGCCATTATTATATTTATGTGACGGCAGCCAGTAAGGTAGGGGATGAGAACCTCTGCATCATCAGCAGAAGTGATGTGTCTGATGCCTACGTATTAAGAGACCGGGAAATCCGTTATTTCCGGCTGATTCTCTCCATTGGTCTTATGATAGAATCTCTGCTTATTTATGTTATCAGCCGGTATCTGACCAGGCCATTGGAGCAGTTGAACCGGGTGGCAGAGGAGATTACCGATGGCTCCTATGAAGCGAGGATTGCAGTAAAGAGTCAGGATGAGGTAGGACTTCTGGCAGAAAACTTTAACCGGATGGCGGAAGCGGTTTCGGAAAAAATCGAAGAGCTTCAGAAAATGGTGCGCAAAAGAGACCAGTTTGTGGCAGATTTTACCCATGAGATTAAGACGCCGATGACTTCTATTATCGGTTATGCAGATACCATGCGTTCCATGGAGCTTCCAAGAGAAGAACAGTTGCTGGCATTAAGTTATATCTTTTCCGAAGGCAAACGGTTGGAGCGGATGTCGGGAAAGCTCTTTGATTTGATTTATTTAAGAGAACATGAAATGGAAAAGGAAGCAGTTCAGGTTGAAAATGTCAGCCATGAAGTACTTGAGGTAGTCACACCGTCCCTTGATACAAAGAAACTTGTATTAAAAGAAAATATCGAGCCGGCAGTACTCTACGGCAATAAAGAACTTTTAGTTACAGCGCTGGTAAATTTATTGGACAATGCAAGAAAAGCTTCCATGGAGCATGGAATCATTGAATTTACCGGAAAGAAAATAAAGGAAAAGGAATCACCGTTTTATTATGAACTTTCCGTAAGAGATTATGGAATCGGCATGACGAAGGAAGAGGCAGAGCGGATTTGTGATGAATTCTATATGGCAGATAAATCCCGGGCGAGACAGGAAGGCGGAGCCGGAATCGGAATGTCATTGGTGGCATTGATTTTAGAACATCATCAGGCGGAGCTTATCATAGAAAGTGAGCCAAAGAAGGGAACGAAGATGCGGATATGTTTCAGAAAAGAAGGACAGGAAAACGAAAAAGAAGAAGAACAAAAATAAAGATAAAAGGAAGTGTCTGCGGAATGATAGCAGGGACATTTCTTGTGGTACTGACAGGAATTTTTCTGCCGGGAATTCTGATTGAAGGACAGGAGCGTAAAGCAGTGGGAGAAGTGCAGGCAGTTCCGGCGCAGTACATAGCTTCCGATTCCCTGCTGGCAAAGGAAGCATCGGAAAGCCTTAAGTTAAGCGAACGCATCCAGTTGATTACCGGGCAGTGGGAGAGTGAGACGCAGGAAGCTTATTCTTATGAAATGACTTTGACGGATTATGAGGCAGCGGCACTGGCAAGAGACAGCATGGAAGTCATTTATCAGAATGGACAGTATCCTTCTGATTTAGCTTCTTCTTATGCCAACTGGTATACCTGGGAAGCATTTCCGGAGAAAGCAGTGGATACCACATTTCACACCTACAGTGCTTACTACTGGAAGCTTGTTTTTACAAAATATGACGGCACAGAGAAGCATATGGTATTTCTCTTAGAGGATGGCACCGTTTTGCTGGCGGAGGCAGAAGGAAAAGATATTTTATCGGATGTTACAGCTACAGAGGAAGCTTCCTCATCCGTTAAAGACAATGAAGAAGAAAAAACAGTGGATAAAGAGCTGGCAGAACAGCTTTCCTACACGGGGTTGGACGTAGCCGGACTGAGGATAAAATCCGATAACATACAGGAAGAAAAGGATGCCACATACCGGTACTTTGAACTCTTTGATAAAACAAGATTTATCTATGGAATCAGCACAATATCAGATAGCCAAACGAAGCGTAACATGGTAAAATAAAAAAGAAGGCAAGGTATTTTCAGTGGCATAGATGGTCACCTGCAGTTATTGCGAAAATGATCCTTCCATGTATGATTTGGGAAATTTTGTTCTGGAACAGGCTTTGTGGGACAGTAAAAGCTTTTTACAGCAGAAGCCTTCCGGTATCGGTAATCAATGAGCGGATGGCAGTATTAAGAGGCTATGGAATCAAATTTGCCATGGATGATTTTGGAACAGGAAGTTCATCTTCTGCCATGGCACTTGAGATGCTGATTGATGAGATTAAGATTGATATGAGCTTTATCCGGAAGATTCTTGTAAATAAAAAGAATAAGGCGATTGTCCAGAGCATAGTGGATTTTGCCAATGCAGCCAATATCAAGAGTTGTCTGGAGGGCGTGGAAAATAAGGCATTAGAAGATTATCTCCGGACTGTGGAAGCCACCTGGTTTCAGGGATACTATTATTCCAAACCGGTTGGAGCAGATGAACTGGAGATACTTCTTTCGAACAGCTGGAAAAAATAAGAAAAGACAAAAAATAAAAGTAAAAATAGAATGATCAAGACCGGCAGTTTTGTGGCGATAAGAAATACAGCCATAGAATTGCCGGTTTTATTTACGCGAGCAACGAGCCAAAGTCCGTGCTTGTACGAGACCTTGGCGACTGCCGCGATAACTTGAGAAACTCGCGGAGCGTGTTTCTCATAGTTGTAATGATAAGATACAAAAAGTTTACATCTTCATGTTAAAGTAACACCAGAAACGAGGAAAATGGAAAGGTAAACAGAAAATAAAAGATGGAAAACGGAGGGGACAGCATGAAACATCCAATCTTACGAAAAATGATTCCGGCAGGTGTGGTGATGGTACTTCTTGCCGGATGTGGTGAGAAAAAAGTAGATTATGAGATGGAAACAGAACAGGAAACCAAAGGGGTGGTTGGTACACTGGATGAATTCCGGGAAGCGGATAACTGGGATGACAGCTTTACGGTAACAACCTCTGACGGAGATGTGAAGGTAAGAATCAATGCATCTATTGATGTGCCGGAAGCAGATGCCATGTCTGTGGTAGCGGCAGAAGAATTAAAGATAGATGTCGATTATAAGAAAAAGTTCCTGAAAGCATATTTTAAAGATTCTGAAATTTATTACCATGATTTTGAGCATCTGACAAAAGAAGAATTACAGACTGCCGTTGACAGCATGGATGGAACGATTGTTGCTGTCCAGTCTCAAATCGATGATTTGGAGAATAATGTACATCATCAGGATGTAGAAAGACATAAGGAAATGCTGAATGACTGGAAGGAAGAAACCGAAGAACAGAAAAAACAATACGAAAAAGCATTAGAGACTGCAAAAGATACCTATACTGCAGCAGAGGATTATGACAGCTGCAATGAATATGCAGGGTATTGTGGAGACCTTTTATGCAATGTGCGATTTGAAGTAAAAGAAACAAACAAAAATGCAATTGCCTACATTGTGGCATCACCATTGGTGAAAAACAAGACTGACATTTATGTGGATCAGTATTATGGCCCACAGTCTCTAAAGGATTATGATGCTGTATATGGGAATGATACAGTAACTGCATATATCGACAATTCGGAAAAGGAAAATGGATGCAGTATTTCCCAAGAAGATGCAAAGCAGTTAGTGGAGCAGTTCTTAAAAGAAACAGGACGTGATAATCAGGTGCTTTACGGGCAGCAGGATTATTCCTGGGATGGCGCAAATGAGATAGAAGTGGATGGAGAACAGTATACCGATTATGCGGAGGTCATCGACTGGGGCTACCTCTTTGGTTATGGAACCGGTGTCAATGGACTGGCATTTAGTGATTCTTTGGATTATAACGACTTTGATATTTCCTGGGTTACGCCGGAAAACAGTGATGTAAATTTTGAATTAGAGGATGAGATACGATTTGCGGTTACGGATAATGGAATTACAGAAGTATTTATGCAGTATCCGGTAAGCGTTACAAAGATTTCAAAAGAAGTGGAACTGCTGCCGTTATCAACGATTCAAAATATAATCAAAGATGAGATTATAAAAAATGGAGACGATTACAAACTGGATGAGTGCAAGAATTTTAATAAGTTAAAGCTTGGTTATGCGCGTATCAAAGATGACCAGAAGGAAGGCTGTTACAGTTATGTGCCGGCGTGGTGTCTTTATATGGCATCCGGAAATGATATGAACCGGCATCCGGTATTTGTCAATGCCATGGATGGTACACTGATTCATCCTTTGGATGAAAGGTAAGGTGTGCCTATGGCAGATAGAAAGAAAAGAACGGGAAAATGGAAACTGTTTTTGTACCTGTCAGCAGGCAGTTTTCTGACGGGATGCGGAAAAGCAGAGCCAGAGCTTGTGTCAACTGCCCGGACACCATATGAGAAGCTGGCTTATGATACCACGGAAGTGAAAAAAGGAAATCTGACGCCGGAAATTACCTTGAAATTAAAAGCAGAGGGTTTGGAAAAGATTACTTATGATGCAACAAATACGGAATTAAAATTAGACAAAGTATATGTGGCAGTAGGCGATAAAGTGGAAAAGGGAGAGTTGCTGGTATCCTTCCGTTCAGACAGTCTGGAAGCAAAAATGACACAGTATCAGGATGAGATTGCGGATAAACAGCTTCTGGTGGAACATTATGTAAACCTCATGAGCTGTGATGCATCCTTGGATTATAATGAAGATATTGCAAATTTAAAGCGGGATATTGAAGTAGCAGAGCTTTATGTGGAAGAGGCAGAAGAAAAGCTGTCCCGCTATCAGATTACAGCAAAAGAATCCGGAACCATTACAGCCATGGACACTTATCTGCAAAAAGGAGGCTTTGTGCCGGGAAATAATCTGATTGCTGAAGTGTGTGGAACCGGTAACTATGAAGCAGACCTGCCGGAAGGCTATGAATTTAACATGGGAGATACTTATACAGCTACACTGGATGCACTGTCCTATGAATTAAAGGTTGCCGGTGTGGAAGAAAATAAAATCATATTTTCACCGGTATCGGATATGACATCACTTTCAGAGGCAGACGTGCTGAGTCTTGTGATTACGAAGCCCACGCTGGAAAATGTCATTTATGTGAAAGCCTCTGCCGTAAAGGAAGGTGAAGAGGGACACTTTGTCTATCTTCTGGATGATAGTGGATATCGTGAGGCGGTGCCGGTAACGGTTGGAGAAAAAGTAGGGAATCATTGGGTTGTTACATCCGGACTTTCCGGTGGAGAGAAGGTGACTCTGTGAGAAAGAAAAAAAGTTACGCAGGAAACGCACAAAGCGTGATTCCAGTAGTCCTGACAGGCCTGTTTTTTGTAATGTTAATTGGTGGCTGTGGCAGTAAGAAAACAGAAACAATACCAGACCTGGAAGAGCCGGCGGCAAGTAATGCTTCTTATCAGCAGGTGACCTATGGAAATATCGGAACCACCAACGTGCTGCTGGGAACGGCAGTGCCAAAGGAGTACGGACAGGCATATGAAGCCAATGTCACGGTGACAAAGATTCTGGTAGAACCGGGCGATACCGTAGAAAAAGGTGATGTGCTGGCATACGCAGATGTAGACGAGGCAAGTGCGTCCCGGAAAGCAAAGCAGCAGGAGCTGTCGCATGAAAATACCGTATACGAATTAAACCAGAAAATCAACCAATTGCAGCAGGATAAATTGGCAAACCAGCAGAAGCAGCAGGATACTGCAGAGAATAACATTCAGGATGCCGCAGAGAATAACATTCAGGAAGAGGATGATATGCAGGAATCTGCAACAGAGAATAACACGCAGGAGACAGAGGCAGAGGACATCACCTCCCAGATAGCCGTCCTGCAGGAAAACAGCCGCTACGATACGAAGCTTCATGAGTACCGGGTGCAGAAGCTGAATGAAGAGATTGCAGCATTGGACGCTCTGATAGCAGATGGAACGTTAAAGGCAAATCACAGTGGTGAAGTGGTTTATACCAAGAGCCTGACCGTAAACCGGAAAGCCGGCGCGGGAGAAAATGTTGCGATTGTGGCAGATACTGAAGACCTTGCAATAGAGCTTAAGGATGTAACGGTGCAGAATTATAAGTATAAAGATGTTTCCGAAAAATATATGCTGCAATCCGGCGAAAGAGTGCCGGTTACTGAGCGGGAATACAGCACCGATGAGCTGGTACTTGCAAAGATAAATAATAATTATCCCAATGTTTTGATAGAAAAGCCGGAGGGCGTGGAGCTGAAAGCCGGAGAGCTATATCCCATTTATTTTGAAGAGAAAAGAGCGGAGCATGTCCTTCTGGTGGGAAACGATTCCCTGTATCAGGAAGATGGGGAAACTTATGTTTATGTGAAAGCCGGGGATGATACCAGAGAAAAGCGTAAAGTAACAGCAGGGGCGGCAGATGACCATAATACCCAGATTACGGATGGATTAGCGGAAGGAGAAGCAGTCTATTATGAGACTACGGAGCGGATGCCTTCGGATTATACCGAGTATACGGTGGAGCGGTCAGATTTTCAGGTGGAAAATCACGGATTAAAATTAAGCAGGGCAGATAAGAATGCCAGGGTCTATCTTGCTGCAAAAGAAGGAGAGATTGTAAAAATAGCGGTAGAAAAGGATGCGGAAGTGAAAAAAGGTGACCTTCTTTATATCATCAATACCGGAGAAGGAAAGGCAGCCATTACAGAAGCCGCCAATGCCATTGAGACAGAGAATACTACTTATCAGAAACAGCAGACAGACTATGATGCACAGCTTATAGAATTGCAGAATGCCACAGATTCTGTCAGTGACTATGACCGGCAGATGATAACCCTTCAAAAAGAGGTTGCAGAAGCAGACCATAGCTATACGCTGCAACAACTGCAGGCAGCTTACGATACGTTAAGCCGCGGAAATGACGGAACCGGAAAATTATCCGTTTATGCAGATGAAGATGGACAGGTTTCGAAAATAACTGTCTGGGAAGGAGACACGGTGGAAGCCGGAGATGAAATTCTTAAGATGAAAGGAGAAGCATCAGACTTACTTCTGGTGCAGATGGTGAGCAGTAAGTCCGTAACGGTGTATACGGATGATATTGCAGAGGCGGGAGAACCGGTAAGTATTACATCCGGGGATACGACTTACACCGGAACCTGTGTGGGATTTGCAGCAGGCAGCAATAATCTGGATGAGGGCTGTCTTTATATCGATGAAAATGGTGCTCATTATACCTTTCAGACAACCTCCGGGTATGATGCACCGGCATTTTATGTACGGATGGACGATGAAATCACAGATGATATGGGAAAGGGCGGAAGCGTGGATTTTCCTTATATTTCCATGGAGGATGTGGTGGTACTTCCGGCAGGAATGATTTACGAAGAGAAGGATGCGATGAACCCGAAGAAGGTATCGTATTTTGTGTGGAAGGTAGAAGAGGGACATCTGGTGAAGCAGTATGTTTTACTGGATGATACGCTTACCGGAAATGGAAAAGTAGTCCTGACCGGAGTAGAGGCTGGCGATGTACTGGCAAGAGAGTAGGAGGAGTTGGAATGTTACATTTTGTCTTTTGCAAGATAAAGAATAAAAAAGGACTGAATTTGTGCCTGCTCATGGGAATTGCACTGTTTGTCGCATTGTTCGTCTGCCATCCGATGTTTGAACGTGGTGCTGGAAATCAGGTGCTAAGAACCGGATTTGAGACTTATGCCAAGGAACAGGAAACATTTCCGGCAGTGATGAACCGCAGTGGCAGCTATTCCACAAAGGATTATGATTCTGCGGAAAAAGTGTTAAAGAAACTGCAGGCATATGAGAAAAAATGGACAGAATATGTGGCGGTGGATACCGTGGCATCGGAGCAGTATTTAAGCCTTTCTGGTGGAAAAGCAGATACCAGTCTGGGCGGAACCAATGAATATTTCACCATTGGATATCTGTTGGAATTATCGAAGAACACAGATATTACATACGGAGAGGGTTTAGACAGTGAAAATCAGACGGAAACAAACGGCTGCTATCCCTGCCTTGTCAGTGAAGAGACGATGGATGCCTATGGACTGGTGACAGGAGAAGTGCTTCATCTGAAATTGCAGAGTGAAGCAGAAGCTTATGAAGTGGATTTTAAGGTAACAGGAATCATAAAGGAAAAGGATATCAATGACAGTTACTGGTATCACACGCTCAGTGATTTTGGAAATACGCTGTTTGTATCGGAAAATACTTTTGATACATTGATTGCTTCCTTCGGGCAGGATGAAATCAGTTACGAAGAAAATCTGATGTTGGACTACCGGCAGATAGATGCAAAGCATGCAGCAGAGTATGCCGATTATATGCAGCAGTTCCGGTTATCGGATACAAAGTATCAGGATAATATGGCAGATACTCTGGCGTCCTTTTTCACAAAGCAGCGAACCATACAGCAGATGCTGTGGGCGTTGGAAATCCCGTGTATTGTATTGTTGCTTTTGTTTATCTACATGGTATCGTCCCAGATACTTTCTTTGGAAGAAGGAGAAATTGCGGTACTCCGGAGCCGGGGCGCAACCAAATTGCAGGTGGGAATGATTTATCTTCTGCAGGCATCCTTTCTGGCATTGATAGGCGCAGTGCTTGGACTTTTGCTGGGATATGGAATGTGCAAAGGAGCAGCTTCCACCGACGGGTTTTTAAAATTTACCGGAAAAGATGTAAGCATGTATACCTTAAATGGGGGAATGATTCTCTACGCTCTGGTGGCGGCGGCTATTGTAATTCTGTTTCTGACCATACCGGCGCTGCGGCGGACAAAATACACCATTGTAAATGAAAGTATGGCAAAAAACGGTGTTGTGAAAAATCCATTTTGGAAAAAATGTTATCTGGATATTCTGCTATTACTTTTATCCGGGTATCTGCTTTATAACTACAACCGGCAGAAGGAGAGTCTTGCAATGGAAATGATTGCCGGAAAGGGAATGGACCCGGTAATCCTTTTGAATACATCGGTGTTTATACTGGCAGCAGGCTTATTGTTTATACGTCTTTTTTATTATCTCCTACTGGCGGTAGATAAAATCTTTAAGAAACGATTCCGCCCGGCAGAATATGCGGCATTTTTACAGTTGAAGCGGACTTGGTACAAAATGGGATTTCTGGCAGTATTTTTGATTATGACAGTAGCCAGTGGAATATTTGAAGCCAATATGGCGCGAACCATGAATCAGAATATGGAAGAGCGGATTGCATATGGCATCGGAGCGGATGCGGTGGTGGAAGAAAATTTCCGGCTGCAGATTTCCAAGCTGGAAGGACAGGACACCAACTGGAATTATATAGAGCCGGATTTTGGAAGATATGAAACCTTAATCGAAGAAAATGTCTGCGAAAATGCCACCAGAGTCCTGATCGATGAAAAGACAGATATTACAGCAGGAAACGGTACTGTTTCCGGTGGAAAACTGATGGCAGTCCATACAAAAGAATTCGGAGAGACCGCAGAGCTTAAGGATGGCGTAAACAAAGAGCACTGGTTTTATGCGCTGAATGCGCTGGCAGAAGAACCGGATGGTGTCATTATTTCTTTGAATCTGGCAGATAAATTAAAATTAAAAACAGGCGATGTCTTAAGTTATACAAGGTATCTTCCGGCGGAAATCGGCGAAGATAAAATGGGCAGCAGCAAGGCAAAGGTCTGTGCAATCATAGACTGCTTCCCTGGTTATGAAAGATATGCTTATGTAAAGGATGAAGAAGGCAATCTTACGGAACAGGAGCAGTATCTTCTGGTGGCAAATTATGCCACGGTAATCAGTGCCTTTGGTCAGACCCCTTACCAGGTGTGGATGAAGCTTTCGGAGGGCGTGAAAGAGGCAGCGCTTACGGACAGTCTTGCGGCAGCCGACATTCAGCCAAAACAGCTTACCTTATTGCAGGAACAGCTTGCCGGCAACCGGAATTCAGCCATGGTACAGGTGACGAATGGAATGTTTACATTAAGCTTTCTTTTATCGTTGGTGATATGTTCTGTAGGATTTCTGCTGTACTGGATCATGACACTGAAAAAACGGGAATTGCTGCTGGGAGTCTACCGTGCAATGGGAATGCGGATGGGAGAAGTCCGGAAGATGATTTTAACGGAACAGCTTTTTGCCTCGGCAGGACCGGTACTGGCAGGTGGAGGAATCGGAGCAGTGACAACGCTTTTGTTTGTACGTCTGCTTATGGTGGTCTATCTGCCGCAAAAGCATAATCTTACCATAGAAATATACATTTATCCTACAGACCTTTTGAAGCTTTTAGCGGTACTTCTGGCAGTGATGTTATTCTGTTATCTGATTATCCGGAAAATACTGCGGAGCATGAAAATTGCAAAGGCACTTCGGTTAGGGGAGGACAGCTGATGGAACAGACGATAGCAATACGCACAGAAAATATAAAAAGATATTTTTCGTCGGGAGATGGCAGCATCGTCCGGGCTTTGGACGGCGTTTCCATGGAGATACCAAGCGGCAGTCTTACTATTTTAAAGGGACGTTCCGGCTCCGGCAAGACAACCCTTCTTAATCTTTTAAGTGCTCTTGATGTACCGACGGAAGGAAAAGTGGAATTTTTCGGAAAAGATTTGGGACATTTAAAAGACAGGGAGCGGGAGGACTTGCGGCGTTACCGGATGGGATTTGTTTTTCAGTCTGTGGCATTGATTCCTGTGATGAATGCCTATGAAAATGTGGAATTTGCCCTGCGGTTATCCGGTGATAAAGAGAAACGGAAGAAGGATAAGGAAGAGCAGAAAAATAGGGGAGAACAGAAGAAGCGTGTAATAGAAATCTTAGAGCGGGTCGGACTGAAAGAACGGATTTATCATATGCCATATCAGTTGTCCGGCGGTGAACAGCAACGGGTGGCAATTGCCCGGGCAGTTGCCCACAGACCACAGGTGATTTTTGCAGACGAACCAACCGGTGCACTGGATACGGCATCGGGGCTTGCAGTCATGAAGCTTTTCCGTGAACTGGTAGAGCAGGAGCATATCACTGTAGTCATGACCACCCATGACCCGAATCTGATGGAACTTGGTGATTTCGTCTATGAATTAAAGGATGGGAGGCTGGTAAAATGATTCAGTGTGACAGCCTGGTAAAGATATATGAGATGGAACAGCATAAAGTCATGGCACTGGAAGGACTGGATCTTACGATAGAAGATGGGGAAATGATGGCAATTATCGGCAAATCCGGCAGTGGAAAGTCGACGCTGCTTAATATCATCGGAGGACTGGAATCACCCACAGCAGGAATCCTTATGGTGGATGGAAAGGACTTATCGTCCTATACGGAAAAAGAACTGGTTTTATACCGCCGTGACAAAGTGGGATTCGTCTGGCAGAAGAGTGCAAGAAATCTTTTCTCTTATCTTACGGCGCTGGAAAATATTGAAGCACCCATGCAGGTTCATCCGGGAACATCCGCCCGGGAGAAGCGGAAGCGTGCCAGAGATTTATTAAAGGCAGTCGGTATGGAAGCACATGCGGATAAGTTCCCTTCCCAGCTATCCGGTGGCGAGCAGCAGCGGATTGCCATTGCCGTTGCACTTTCCAATCAGCCGTCGATTCTTCTGGCAGATGAACCTACCGGCGCAGTAGATACAAAGACTGCAAATCAGATATTTGAGCTGTTCCACAAACTGAATGAAGAATTTAAAATTACAATAATCATAGTGACCCATGATATGGCATTGGCGGATAAAGTGGAGCGGACAGTGCAGATTTCCGATGGCAAAATCAGTACCGAAAAGATTCGGAAAGTATCTTTAGAAGAACTGCAGCGTCTTGCAAATGCAGCGGAATTTACCCATGAAGAATATTCCGTTTTAGATAAAGCCCACCGGCTGCAACTGACAGAAGAAATGTTAGAAGAAGCCGGTATCGATTCCAATAAAGTGCGGATTGAGGTTCAGGATGGCAAAATCCTGATTCAAAAAGGTATTTAAGGAGTAAGAAAACGCTTTGTTTCCTCCATAACATTGCGAAGTGTTTCGATATTGCGAAGTGTATCCTTCGTTTCTAAAGAGTGGTTGGCATCCGGATAGAGGAAAAGAGGAATCTTTTGCCCTCTGCTGATGCCAGTCACTTTTTCAATATCGCCCCAGGGATCGGAAGTGCCGAGAAAAGCAATGGCATTCTGCGGGTGGAAATCATAGGTTTCCCGTAAAGGGGTATAGAGAATCTGGCGGCAGGAAATATTTTCCTTCCTTGCATAGGCAGAGGCAATAACCGTTCCGATGCTCTTTGAGATAAATATAATTTCATCATAATCCTGCCAGTTTACGGAAGAAAGCTGTTTTACAGCCTGTTCATAAAGATAAGAAAAAGCCTGCTGCATTTTCTCCCTATTACCCCGGATATTTCCAGTGATATCGCTGCCGGCAAGGGAATAGCCCAGTGTAAGAGCGGTTTCATAACCTGCTTCGGCAACAAGCTTTCGGCTGTAATAGAGCAGTGGTTTGTCACAGTGATAACCGATGCCCGGAAAAAAGACCGCCAGTTTATTTTTCGATAAATGCATAAGAAATTGTCCTTTCTGTTCCGGCATTTTCAGGTGGCAGAAACCGGAGCTTTTTAACCTTAGAAAATATAGTAGCACAATGGGAAATAATGACTTCTCTAAGGATATAACAAATGCGATAAAGTTAATTGTAATAAGGGACTTTATCGCATTTGTTATTAGATGAGCCGCATTGGAAACAGCACAAATTGTAACTAAATAATAAACTGGAACTTATCACCGATACATAGCTGTTTGCAAAGATTCGTGATAGTGTTGTCAACATCGTGGATGATACTTGATATCCGGAGCAGAGGATACCCCTTACTGATGTTTAAAGTCTTAGCCTCTTGGGCATTAGCGAAAACAATATCAAGTGTTTTACGTGAATGATCCAGAATGATATTGTGTTTTCTTAGTATTTCATACAAAGATGAGTCGTTTAAATCTTCTCCAAATAAAAAAGAAAAGGATTCAGGAAATTTATTGAACTCTAAGATGACAGGGACATTATCCATATAACGGATTCTTTCCACTACGAGTATTTTATCCCCTTCGTGTAGTGACATTTCAGTTAAATCCCGTTCAGAAGGATCTTCCAATGCAATTTTTATGGTCTTAGCTCCAGGTGTTGCGTTTTTCATCCGGCACATATCAGAAAAACTTATGACTTCTGTAATATTACGCTGCAATTTTTTCTCAGCTACAAAAGTCCCTTTTCCTGATTTCCTTTCTAAATATCCGGATTCAGATAAAACGGCTAATGCTTTTCGGACAGTAACTCTGCTCACATGGTATGATTCACTTAATTCATTTTCTGTAGGCAGACGACTGCCGGCCGCCCGTTCTCCGGCGTCAATTTCTTTTCGTATTTTTTCCTCCAATTGTTTGTACAGTGGTGTGGCAATGGTGTTGTTCAGTTCCATATAAATACCTCTCTCCTAATATAACTTTCACAAATATTATAAAACAAAGTTGCAAAAATGTATATATTTTCCTATATTGTATGATATATATTGACAGAATGTATTATATTGTATTATAGTAAACACATAGAACAAATAAATACATTATAAAAAGGAGAGAAAAAATGGGATACGTAAGTAAAGACATTAAAAACATTGTGAAAGAAATTTTAGAAGAAAAAAAAGACATCGGTGGAATTAAAAATATTTATTTTGTGGGATGCGGAGGATCACTTGGCGCACTTTATCCGGCAAAAACATTTATGGAGAGAGAATCACAGGTTTTGAGATCAGCCTGGATAAACAGTAATGAGTTTGTGCATAGCACACCAAAGGACTTTGGAGAAAATTCTATTATATGTCTTGCCTGCCACAAGGGAAATACACCGGAAACGATTAAGGCTGCCAAATTAGGAAAAGAAAAAGGAGCGGCGGTTATTATTCTGACATGGCTGGAGGA
Source organism: Roseburia sp. OM04-10BH (assembly GCF_003462605.1). NCBI lineage: Bacteria > Bacillati > Bacillota > Clostridia > Lachnospirales > Lachnospiraceae > Roseburia > Roseburia sp. OM04-10BH. Next base: position 76,477 of record NZ_QTZI01000005.1, on the reverse strand, counting down.
ATCAGAAATTATAGAATTTGGAGATTATATTATACATTATACATTTGATGCAAGTCCTGATCATCTTGCAGGGGATATTGATTATGCAGGAGAAAAGACGCAGTGTGCATTGCTTGTGGCAGTGGAATTAGTTGCACAGACGGAGGGATATGCTAATTATGATAAATTCTATGAAGCTTTAGGCATGATTAGCAATATCATCAGAAATGCACGTACACATGTGGCTGCCAGGGCAGAGGCATTTGCAGAAGAGTATCAGAATGATTCAGTGATTTATACAATGGGAAGTGGTGCAGCATATGGAGCTGCCTATATGGAGAGTATCTGTATATTTATGGAGATGCAGTGGCTTGATTCAAGCAGTATACATACCGGTGAATTTTTCCATGGTCCATTTGAAGTTACAGATGCAAACCGTCCGTTTATGATTCAGATATCAGAAGGCTCAACCCGCGAACTGGATGAGAGAGCACTTACATTCCTGAAAACATATGCAAAACGTATTGAGGTTCTTGATGCGAAAGAGCTTGGCTTATCCACAATTGATGCAACAGTAGTAGATTACTTTAACCATGCACTGTTTAATAATGTATATCCGATTTACAACCACGCACTGGCAGTAAAGCGTGAACATCCGTTAACAACCCGCCGCTATATGTGGAAGGTAGAATATTAATGAAAAAATTCTGTGAAAAAAAATATGTATTGTTTGACTTTGATGGAGTTATAACAGATACAGAAGAGAGTAATGGTAATTATCTGGGCCTGGCATTGAAAGAGTTTGGAGTGGAACTGACACAAAAAGACAGGGATAGACTAATTGGCTCACATGATTCCCATATTCTACTGGAACTGCTGGAACGCTCGCCGGAGAAAATAACAATGGAACAGCTTTTGCAAAAAAGAAAAGAAATAGGAAATACATATGAAAATGGCTGCATTAAGCCGATGGAGGGATTACTGGAGTTTATTGCCGGTTTGAAAAAACAGGGGAAAAAGCTGGCAGTGGTTTCTTCAACCTCTACACGGCTGATTGTAGTAGCATTGAACCGGATGAAAATGCTGGGTTTGTTCGATGTGCTGGTATGCGGAGACATGTGCCGGAATAGAAAACCGGATCCGGAATGCTATAGAAAAGCAATGCAATATTTAGAAGCAAAGCCGGAAGAATGTATTGCAATAGAAGACTCGTTTATTGGTATACAGGCAGCAAAGGCTGCAAATATAGAGGTAGTTGCGTATACAGGAGCTGGTGAGAATCAGGATGTAAGTCAGGCGGATTATGTTATTTCTTCATACGTTTAACTGCCTGAGTGAAAGAAAGAGAAAACAGAAGAATAAAAAGTATTTAATTGTATGCCCGCCAGTGCTCCTGGCGGGTTTTACTATGCACAATTAAATTGATATTGATGTACAAAAAGTGAAACAAAAAATTGTGCATAATGTCGAAAATGTATTTCTTTATTGACACAAATGTATGGAATCTATATAATACAAATAGATACAAAATAAAACAATACAAATAAAAACAAATTAATACATTTTGGTTTTAAAGTAGTGCACATGCTTTGGAATAAATAAAAAAGAGGAGGTAGATGTCCATGTTTTGGATTGAATTTATTGTTTTAATGCTGATTATTGTGTGGGGAACCAGAAAAGGTGGAAGTTTCCTGGCAATGGCTGGCGGCATCGGAATGTTGATTTTCGTATATATCTTTAGAGTGACTCCATCAGATCCACCGATTACTGTTATACTGATTATGTTGGCGGTAATTACCGCAGCCTGTACGATGCAGGCGACTGGCGGATTGGATTTTATGGTACAGCTTGCAGAAAAAATATTACGGAAAAATCCGAAAAACATTACTTTGGTAGCACCTTTTGTAGCGTATTTATTTACATTCTGTTGTGGAACCGGACATATTGTATATTCGTTACTTCCGGTTATTAATGAAATAGCATTGGAAAATGGAATTCGGCCTGAGCGCCCGATTTCTGTTAGTATTATTTCATCCCAGCAGGCAAATACCGGATCACCAATAACAGCTGCAACAGTAGCTATTGTGGGTTATATGACTATTTTTGAAAAAGTAAATCTGGCAACAATTATGCTGGTAGCAATTCCGGCAGCACTGATAGGAGTATTGGTTGCAGCATTGTCTGTATACAAGAAAGGTCTGGAATTAGAGGATGATCCTGAATATCAGCAGAGGGTTGCAGATGGACTGGTAAAGGATTTTAAAAAGAAAGTAGAAGGAGAAAAACAGGTAACCAAGAAAGCAAAGATTTCTGTTGCTATCTTCCTGGTTTCTATGGTAGTAATTGCAATATGCGGTATTTTCCCGGCACTCCGTCCAACATTTAGCGATGGTACACAGTTAGCAATGACATCTTTAATCCAGATTATTATGTATGTAGCTGCCGCAATTATTGTTATTGTAAGTAAAATTGATAGTAACGACATTTTAGAAGTACCGTTGTTAAAGACTGGATTCTTTGCTGTTATTCTTGCAGCGGGACTTTGCTGGCTGGTAAATACTTTTGTTGGTGCACAGACAAACTTCATTACAGAAAATTTGTCAGCTTTAACAAATGAACATCCATGGATTTATATTATTGCAGTATTTCTGGTAGGTGCACTGACAAGTTCACAAGCGTCTACGACAATGATTATGATTCCAATTGCAATTGCATTGAATCTGCCGGCTTATATTATTGTAGGTGGATGGATGGCATGCTCATCCAACTATTTTATCCCGGATTCCAGCCAGTGTATAGCAGGTCTTGCTTTTGACACGGCAGGTACTACGAAGATTGGAAAATTTATATTTAATCACAGCTATATGCGGCCGGGACTTGTATGTACAATTGTATCAGTATTAGTAGCAACAGGAATAGGATATTTTGTTTTCTGATAAAAACCGGTGGTGGCAAAATAAAGAAAACAGTAACAGCACACAGCCTGTGTTATTCTGACAGGCTGTGGGAACTGCCACCTCATGATGGATTGCCAGATATACATAAATATTAATAATGGCTATCTGAAAAAATGAAAGAGCGAATCTGGAAAAATAATTGCTTGTTGCAAAAAGAAGAGGTGAGGGAGTCTGGGTGAAAGAAAAATTGAAAGAAAGGAGAAAGAAATAAAAATGAGACAGCCTAGAATAATTGCAATTGGAGATGCAGTTTGTGACAAATATCTTTCCAGGGGGAAAATGTATCCAGGAGGTCAGTGTGTTAACACATGTGCATATGCACATATGAATAATGCAGAAAGTGCATTTTTAGGTAAATTTGGAAATGATGAAGTAGCAGAATGCATTCAGGCAGCACTGAAAAATATGAATGTAGACTTTTCACATAGCAGGAATTATGAAGGTGAAAATGGATTTGCATGTGTGACACTGAATCAGGGAGATCGCGTATTTGTCGGGTCCAATCATGGAGGTGTGGCAAAAGAGTATCCTTATGATTTTACGCAGGAAGATTTTTCATATATAAGAAAGTTTGATTTGATTTATACAAATCTGAATGCCTATATAGATGATGACATAGAAGAAATTGCTTCTTTGGGTCTTCCAGTTGCATTTGATTTTTCAAATCGATGGACAGACGAATATCTGAAAAAAATTTGTCCGCATATTAAAGTGGCAATGCTTTCCTGTGCACATTTAAGTGATAAAGAACGCGAAAGGGAAATGAGTAAAGTAAAAGAGCTTGGAGTTCCGCTTGTTCTGGGAACAATAGGAGAAGATGGTTCATACATTTTATACCATGGTGAAATGATGTATGAAAAAGCTGTAAAGGCAGAAAGCATTATGGATACTATGGGTGCAGGAGACTCTTATTTCGCGACATTTTTGACATATATTTTACGGTATAAAGAACCGGAATTTTTTAAAGAAGAAAGTAAAGATGATGGGAATGTTAAAGAACTTTTAAAGAAAGCCATGCAGGCTGGAGCAGAATTCGCTTCAAAGATTTGCGGTGTCGAAGGAGCGTTTGGGTATGGAACGCCAATTGCAGGAAGAATAATTGATAATAGAAATAATTAAAAGGTTTAAGGAGGAACGCTATATGGATATAAAGCCGACAAGTTACAGGTATGATGGAGAAGGAATAGAATGTGCATATCGGAATGAAAAATGGGTTGTTTGTATCAAAAATTGGAAACCGAATAATGACATTGATGGGTTAGAGCATTTAGAGATACATCATACGACAGATGAACAATTCATTTTGATTTCTGGGAAATGTATTATTATTACAGCGGACAGAAAAGATGGAAAGTTTAATATTGAATTAACTCCGGTGGAGAAAGGAACATTGTACAATGTACCGAAAGAGCGTTGGTTTTTTACCATTGTAGAAAAGGATACCAAAATGATGTATGTGCAGGATGCCGGATGTAGTATGGATAATAGTGAGTATTGTAAACTGAGCCAGGAAGAAATTTCATATATTCAGAAATTAGCGAGACCAATGCTTGCAGAATAATATAACAACAATTTATTAAAAATATTTATGGGAGGATTATCAATGAAGCCAACAGAAATCAAGAATGTAATTACAGAAATTTTAGAAAGCAGAAAAGAAGAAGGTGGTATTAAAGCATTATATTTTGTGGGATGCGGTGGTTCTAATGGAGCACTTTATCCAGCGAAAACATTTATGGAAAGAGAATGTGCAAATATTAAGTCAGCACTAATTAATAGTAATGAATTTGTATATAGTACTCCGAAGGATTTGGGAAAAAATGTAATCGTGTGTTTATCGTGCCATAAGGGAAATACACCGGAAACAATTAATGCAGCGAAGCTGGCAAAGGAAAAAGGTGCAGCTGTAATTATTCTGACATGGAAAGAGGAATCAGAGATTACCCCATTTGGTGATTATATTATCAATTATACTTTTGGAGATAATAAGGATATTGCTGGTGAAAAAATTATCTGTGCACTTCTGGTGGCAGTGGAACTGTTGAATCAGACAGAAGGGTATGAGCATTATGAAGAATTTATGGATGGTGTTGGACGTATTGATGGTATTGTGAAACATGCATGTAAGCATGTGGAAAAACGGGCTGAACTGTTTGCCAAGGAATATAAAGATGATAAAATTATTTATACTATGGCAAGCGGAGCGGGTTATGGTGCAGCATATATGCAAAGTATATGTATTTTTATGGAAATGCAGTGGATTCATTCTTCTAGTATTCACAGTGGGGAATTTTTCCATGGACCTTTCGAAATTACAGATAAAGAAGTACCATTTGTGCTTCAGGTTTCTGAGGGAACCAATCGACCGTTGGATGAACGTGCATTGAAGTTTTTGAAGACTTATGCAAAACGGATTGAAGTAATTGATGCAAAGGATTTAGGGCTGTCTACAATTGATGCATCAGTCGTAGACTATTTTAACCATTCCTTATTCACAAATGTATATCCGGTTTATAATAAGGCTTTGGCTGAGGAGAGACAGCATCCACTGACAACACGACGCTATATGTGGAAGGTAGAGTATTAAAAAACTTAAAAAATGATGTAAACATACAGCATGTCAGATTTTGATGGAAAATTTGAAGTACATTACAAGGAAAGCCTGGAAATGATAATGATTTCCGGGCTTTCTGAGCTTTGACACATGACCTGAGGAAGAAGGAACGGAATTGAAAAAAACAATAGGTATTATTGGTGGCATGGGACCGATGGCTACCTGCGATTTAATGAAAAAGATTTTTGAAGTGTCAGATGCAGACTGCGATCAGAACTATGTGCATGTTTGTGTTGATTGTAACACGAATATTCCGGATAGAACGAAAGCTATTCTTGAAAAGGGAGAGGATCCTATACCAGAGATGGTAAAAAGTGCAGTAAGTCTGCAAAATATGGGAGCAGATTTATTGATGATACCTTGTAACACAGCACATTTTTTTTATGATCGGTTAAAAATATTTACTGATATCCCGATATTGCATATGCCCCGCGAGACAGTAAAAGCTTTAAAAGAGCAGAATATATCATGTGCAGCCGTATTGGCTACGGATGGCGTGATAAAGAGTGGGGTTTATGAGAAAGAGCTTCGGGCACAGGGAATCAAAACGATTTATCCGGATGCAGAGCAGCAACAGAAAATTATGGCAGTAATCTATCAATGTATTAAAGCTGGAAAAAAGGATGTAGAAAAGTACGGACTTGACGATATTTTAAAATCCTTGATTAAACAGGGTGCGCAAAGTGTGATTCTGGGATGTACTGAATTACCAATTGCTTTTTCCTTGGCAGGAATCAGAGAAAATATAGTTGACCCAACGGAGATTGCAGCAAGAGCTGCATTAAAATTTCTGCAATTACCAATACATGCATTATAAAACTGCAGTATTTTAATGAAAATAAATGGTATCGGAAAAGTGTGAAAACTCCCTTCAAAAAGCCCCCAAAAAGTCGCAACAAACATTGACAATCCGTGGGTTTGAGGACTATACTAATATATAAATTATAAATACCAGACAGGTTATTACAGAAAGAGAAAGGGAGGTATATGATAACAGGGAATTATCATATATTTTCAGAGCCTTTTTGAATATTTCTGAAGGGGGAAACAGATGATTCAAAAATATTATAACAGTATTCTGGAACAGGTTTTTGCACAGATTGGAAAGAAAGAACACAACATTGTTCTGGCAAAATACAGCAATGATTTTTCATTAAAGCAGTTGGAAATATCAGAGCAGATAACGAATAATAAAGAGGTTCATTTTGTAGCCCACGAATTCCGGGCAGAGAAATTATCGGGAGCATATGAGCCGTTTCTGGATTTGATTTTGGAACTTTTCGACCAGCAGAAGGAGATGACATTTGATGAATTCCTGGACAAGTGTAATGTCTATTCCCTGCAGCGTCCAATTATTGCAGCATACCGGGAGACCGGAAAATGTATCCGGAAAGAGAGTTTATTGTATACAGAAGTTGACTATGAGCGGGAGCGGATGCATGATGCTATTGTGGCAATGCTTGTTGAAGTTTCTAAGATACAGCCGTTTATGCTTTGGATTAACCGCATGCAGTTTGCCGGAATGGGAACCATAGAAATAGTCTATGAACTGTTAAAGGCAGAGCATACAGAGAATATCGGAATCGTTCTCGGCATGAATGAGCAGCAGCGGCTGCCGGAATATATGCTGCCGGGCTGGGAAAGCGTAACGGAGGAATTGGACAATAATGTCGCAATATTCCGCATTGGAAATGCCGGAGAATCCCGGGAACAAAGAGATGAGGTTATTACAGCAGAAAGTATTGCAGATGATATCAGAACATTGCAGAATCTTGTTTTTTTCATGGATTTTGAACAGGCGTTGTTTTATCTGGAAAAAGTAGACCGCAGAATCAGATTTGATAATTTTACAGTATCGGATGAAGTGAAATACGAACTCTGGCAGTTCTATGCATATGTATCGGTATATATGAGGGATTTGCCAAAAGCACTGGAAATAAGTGAGGGTATCTTACAGCTTGCAGAGAAGAAAAAGAACCGCAGGATGCGTTTTTATGCATATTATCTCCGCTCTGTAATTTATATGTATCAGTCAAAACTGCAGGAAGCCACTGAATGTGCAGGTGTTGCAAAAAGTATTGCAACAGAAGGTGGCATGGAGCGCGGTCAGTTTGAAGCAGAGCTGGTAGAAATACAGGCGAAGATGGCAGGCTGGAATAATATTTTCTTTTGTGCACAGAACGTGGAAGTCAGCGATGCCATGATTGAAAAATTAATAAAATATGACTACCGGAATCATCTGGCGTACATTTATGTGTATGCCTATGACAATAAGCCGGAGATTGTAGCAAAGGCATATTATTCCGAATCCCAGCTTATTTATTTCAGTAAGGGAATCAGACTGGCAACAGAAATTGGCAATACACAGCTTATTTACAATGCATACCAGAAGAATATTATGCTGGCGTCTACCAACGGTATGTATCCGATTTCATTGCTGTATTCGGTAAGAACTTTCGAAGCACTGGACAACAAACGTTCTGTGGAAAGTGGACGTATTTTCTCGGGAATCGGTTATACCTTAACGGCATTAAGACAGAATGATCTTGCAAAGCGTTATTTTCAGAAAGCAGTAGAAATTTTATATAATCTGGAATTGCCGGAGGATATTGCGGAAGTATATTACAATATGGCAATTAACTGTATTGCAGCAGAAGAATTCAAGGAAGCCAATGAATATCTGATGCGCTGTATGAAGGCCATTGAACGTCTGCATTTAAATAGTCTGAGGGTCTGTAATTTAAGTAAATTGTATGGACTTCTGGCACTGTGCAGCCAGAAACTTGGCAACCGCTTCAACTGTGAACAATACCTCAATAACTGCAAACAGTTCTTAAATTACATAATTGAAAAAGAAAAGCTTCAGAATGATGTGGGAATCATCCACGATTATGCACGTTGTGATGATGATATGTTCCTTTATCATTTCACACGGGCATTACTTGAAATGGATTCTGGTAATGATTCGTCAGCATTTGAAGATTTTAATTGTGCAGAGACACATCTGGTGCGGACTGAGGGAAACCAGTTCTTCTGTTATCAGCTGTTCCGTAAGGACAGGATCCGCTTTTATGGGCAGACAGGAAGAATGGAACTTAAGAGCAATGAAGAGGCAATCTTAAAACAATATCTTGAGGATAATACCCATTCTCTCACAGATGAAGAAATTAAGGTATTAGAGCCATTAGAACAGTATTTATCAGAAGAACCTCTTCATGTGATATCTTCTCAGGAGATGGAAATGCAGCTGAAGCAGGAAAGCATAAACCGTGCTTACAAGCAGGAACGCCGTCAGATGGATTTTCTGTCGACATGGCAGAAGACCATTGATGTGACGGATGTTTCGGCAGAAGTAATGGTAGAGAATGTGATGCGGACATTCCTGTATCACTTTAATTTGGACCGGGCATTATATATACAGTATCATGGAAGAAAACCAAAGGTACTTTATGATAATACAGAAGCCAGTTTTTCTATGAAGGAGCAGAAGTATTTAAAGGAAGTGTTCGAAAAGACACAGAGAGGGTTTGTTGTATCGAAAATCAGCAGTAACTATTCGGAACATCTGAATGTGGTCAAACTGTTTGGTGAAGATAATGTATGCTCCCTTGTTGCTATTCCATTCTTTGACAATGGAAAAGTAACAAGCATTATGATAGCATATATTCTGATGAAGGATAACTGGCATTCTTCCGTCAGCCGCTATATGTTAGATGAGAGTGATATGCGGATTTATGAGCTTTTGTTCCGGGAAGTGCAGTATGCACTGAATCGTCTCTATGCATATGAGAAGCTCTACGAAATGAATACTGCATTGTATAAATCTGCAGTAACCGACCAGCTGACAGGAATTTTCAACAGGAAGGGATTCTATCAGAACATCGAGGAAATTATCCGGAAGATTAAAAAGGGCCACATGAAGCATGATTTTGGTATTATGTTTATCGATCTGGATAATTTCAAAGGATATAATGATACCTTTGGACATGATGTGGGAGATTTGCTGCTTAAGTCCATGGCAAATATCTTCAGCAGGGTCTGCAGGGACAAGGGCTTTGTGACACGTTTCGGTGGTGATGAATTTATTATTTTCCTCTACACCGGAGAAAAAAAGACCTTAGAGGCTACCGCAAAGGCTATCTATAAAGAGATTAAGAAACAGGATGGGTTCAGGGAACTGATTGCAAAAGAAATCGGACAGCCGGTTGAGATTGATGATAAGAAATTACTTTCCTGCTCTATTGGTATTATTTCTTCCAATCAGGTAAAGAAGGCAGAAGACATTGATGAAATGATTAAAGTGGCAGATGATCTTCTGTATGCAGTAAAAGCAGAATCCAAAGGAACGTATAAGTTCTTTGAAGAACAGGAACAGAAGTAAAGCAAAGGAAACGGGAAAACGTATGGTAATGAAGCTTCCAGAGCATGTTAAGTTTATAATTGAGAAGCTGCAGGAAGCAGGCTTTGAAGGATATGCAGTAGGAGGGTGTGTCAGAGACACCCTCCTTCAACGTGTGCCTCAGGACTGGGATATTACCACTTCTGCTTATCCGGAAGACGTAAAAGAAATTTTTGGGCGCACCATTGATACTGGAATTGAGCATGGAACGGTAACGGTAATGCTGGATAAAAAAGGGTATGAGGTGACAACTTACCGGATTGATGGCGAATATGAGGATGCCAGACATCCGAAGGAAGTAACCTATACAGATAATCTTTTAGAGGATTTAAAACGCAGGGATTTTACCATTAATGCCATGGCATATAATGAACAGCGGGGACTGGTGGATGCTTTTGACGGAGCAGGAGATTTAAAGCGTGGCATCATCCGCTGTGTAGGAGAACCAAAGGAGAGATTTGGGGAAGATGCTTTAAGGATGCTTCGGGCAGTGCGTTTTGCGGCACAGCTGGGCTTTGATATAGAAGAAGAGACAGCAGAAGCAATTCAGGAGCTTGCACCGATGTTAAAAAAGGTCAGTGCAGAGCGTATTCAGGTAGAACTGGTTAAGCTTCTTACCTCAGTCCATCCGGAGGAGATGCATACTGTATATGCCACAGGAATTGCGGATGTGGTACTGCCGGAATTTTCGGTGATGATGCGTACACCACAGAATAATCCCCATCACTGTTATACAGTAGGAGAGCATACCATTGAAGTGTTAAAAGGTGTGGAAGCAGACAAGGTGCTGCGGCTTGCAGCATTATTTCATGATGTGGCAAAGCCCGACTGCCGCAGTACAGATGAAGATGGAATTGACCATTTCTACGGGCATCCGCAGGTGGGGGCAAAGAAGACGAAGACAATTTTACGCAGATTAAAATTCGACAATGCAACCATTGATATGGTCTGCCGGCTGGTGGCAATTCACGATATTAACCCGGCACTGACACCGGAGTCCGTACGAAAGGCAATACAGAAGGCGGGATTAGAGTGCTATCCGGTTATATTTGAATTGAAGAAAGCAGATATTTTAGCCCAGAGTGATTATCAGAGGAAAGAAAAGCTGGAAGCATTGGACGGATATCATAAGATTTATGATAAAATAATCAAAGATGCAGACTGTCTGACACTAAAAGACCTTGCACTTAACGGACGGGACTTAATAGAACTTGGCGTGAAGCCCGGTCCACAGATAGGAAACATTTTGGCAAAGCTTTTAGATGTGGTAATTGAAGAACCGGAAAAGAATACAAAAGAATATCTGACAGGTTATACTTTAAAGAACCTCTTCATATGATAGAAAGACGCATAAAGATTTGTGCGAATTCGTCGTATGGAGGGGTTTTTGTGTATAATTTATCGAGCCAGTTGTTAGAACAGTATCCGTTTGAGGTAACCGCCATCCAGAAAGGAAGGGGAACCTATATCTGCACGACATCAGAGGGCGGAAAAATAATAATAGGATCTTTTCGCGGGTCAAAAGGCAGAGCGGAAGCTATAGAACATGTTTTGCTCCGTCTGAAAGAAAATGGAATAGAAGCAGATGAAATCATACATACCAGGGAAGGAGAAATTTTAGCCCAGGAGGTGGATGAAACATGGTACTATGCCAGAAAATATATGGAGGGCAGGGAGTGTGAGACCAGGAGCCGTGATGATGTACTTGCTGCGGTAGAAGAACTGGCAAAGCTGCATCTTGTCCTGCAGAAGGTGGAGGATGAAAATTTAAAAATTGGCGGACAGGATTATGCCATGGAGGTATTCCGGCACAACCGGGAGCTTAAAAAGGTGCGCAATTATATTCATGGAAAGCATAAAAAGAATGAATTTGAAATGATATTTATGCGCAATTATGAGATTTTCTTAAAACAGGCACTGGACGTGGAACATCGGCTGATGAAACCAAATCCGGGTGAAACGCAGGGGCAGAGCGGAAAACAGAGCCGGGAAGCAGCAATGTATGGAATCTGCCATGGAGACTTTAACCAGCATAATGTATTATTTACCCATGGTAAAATTATAATTACAAATTTTGAACAGGCACATTATGATGTGCTGGTAGGGGATCTGGCGCATTTCTTACGGAAACTGATGGAAAAACATAATTTTAATATCGGGCTGGCAACGGATATGCTGGCAGCTTACGAAAAAAGACGAAAATTATTACCAGAGGAATGGGAGCAGCTTTATGTAAGGATGGCATACCCACAGAAGTTCTGGAAAGTGGCAAATCACTACTTTAATGCCAATAAGGCGTGGGTGTCCGGCAGAGACATTGAGAAGTTGAACCGGGTTATCGAACAGGAAGAAATCCGCCAGCAGTTTTTAAGAATGTTATTTTATTTTGTGGAATAATCATGTATAATCATGTACAGGCAATTGCCGGAAGAAAAGAGCATACAGGAGAAAAAGAGGTGCGAAATGAAGCAATCAGAGAAGCACTGGCTGTTGGCTTTGGTTATTTTCACAGTATTTGTGGCCTTGAGCGGCTGTGGAAGGAAAGACGATGGGCCTGTCAGCATGAAAGGCTATGCATCAGGTGTTGAGGCAGCAACGGAGGAAGAGATACAGGCAGAGGAAAGCAGCCTGTATACGGTAAGTAGTGTTGATACAGCACTTTCAACAATGACATTTCTGAATATTGACACGGGACGTTATGAACAGTATTCTTATACAGACGGGACAATTTTTAAAGACAGACATGGCAGTCTGATTTCGACAGCATCCATGGTACCGGGAAAAGTGGTTACTTTAACACTCCGGGACAAAGACCTGATATTAGAAAAGGTGGAGCAGTCGGCAGATGCATGGGAGATGGACGATATCGGAAAATTTTCCTATAATGAAGAAGACAAGATATTTACCATAGGAGACACAAAGTATTCTTATGATGAAGAATTACAAGTGTTTTCCGGAGATGCAGCCATAGAATTGTCCGTAGTTACCGGACAGGACACCTTAAGAATACAGGGAATTGACCGGAAAGTGCTGTCAGTGTCCGTTACAACAGGACATGGAGTCATCCAGCTTGTAAATACACAGGCATTAGAGGGCGGCTGGTTAAGCCTGAATCATAAGAATTATTATAAGATCACGGAGAATATGCAGTTAGAGGTGCCGGAAGGAACCTATGAATTAACCGTTGCCGGCAATGGCTACGGCGGTTCCACAGAGGTAGCTGTAACAAGAAATGAGCAGATTTCCGTGGATGTAGATTCCATAAAGGGTGAGGATCCGAAATATTGTACTTTAACCTTTGCGGTTGATGTTGCAGGCGCTTTGATGTATATTGATGGTAGTCAGGTTGATTATACACAGCCATTACAGCTGCAGTATGGCATCCATTCCATACAGATTACTGCAGATGGATATGACACCTGGTCGAAGCGGCTATATGTAAATTCGCCGGAAGCGCAGATAGAGATTGCGTTGTCAGGTGATGATACGGGCAGTACAGAGACAGAATCGACGGAAACTGCCGGAAATGAAGAGAACACAACCGTGGAGCATAAGCATTCCGACAGTACATCGAATTCCAGTGGAACGAACAGCTCCAGTGGAAGTTCATCCAGTGACTCTGATGCATATAGGAAGGCATTGAGTGAAATTATTGATACATTAACCAGTAACAATAATTCTTCGACAAGTACATTAAATCAGGTAGTTAACAGTCTTACGAATTAGTGGGAAAAATGAAAGGGCGAGATATCCAAAGGAGGCTGCTACTGGCAGGTTCCTTTGGTAAACAACATAAATGAAAAGTAGGAGGAAATCAGGAATGGGTTACAAGGAAACTTACGAAGCATGGCTTGAGGGAGCGTATTTTGATGAGGCAACCAAGGCTGAACTTCAGGCAATCAAAGACAATGACAAGGAAATTGAGGATCGTTTCTATAAAGATCTTGAGTTTGGTACAGCAGGATTACGTGGGGTAATCGGTGCCGGTACCAACCGTATGAACATCTATACTGTCCGCAAAGCAACACAGGGTCTTGCAAATTATATTTTAAAAGTAAATGCACAGGATAAGGGTGTGGCAATTGCCTTCGATTCCAGACATATGTCACCAGAATTTGCAGATGAATCCGCACTTTGCCTTGCAGCAAACGGAATCAAAGCATATGTATTTGAGTCATTAAGACCAACACCGGAATTATCTTATGCAGTCCGTAAATTAGGATGCACTGCCGGAATTAATATTACAGCAAGCCACAACCCGCCAGAATACAATGGATACAAGGTATACTGGGAGGACGGTGCACAGATTACACCACCTCATGATACCGGAATTATGGATGAAGTAAAGAAAGTAACTGATTACAGCACCGTTAAGACCATGTCCTTAGAGGATGCCAGGGCAGCAGGTCTTTATGAGACTATCGGCGCGGCAATCGATGATGCTTATATTGCAGAACTTAAGAAGCTTGTGGTACATCAGGATGCCATTGATGCAGTAGGCAAAGACCTTAAGATTGTATACACACCATTACATGGAACAGGAAATATCCCGGTCCGCCGTGTGTTAAAAGAGCTTGGCTTTGAAAATGTATATGTTGTTCCGGAACAGGAGCTTCCGGATGGAGATTTCCCAACCGTAAGTTATCCGAACCCGGAGGCAGAGGAAGCATTTGCATTGGGACTTGCACTGGGCAGGAAAGTAGATGCAGACTTAATCCTTGCAACTGACCCGGATGCAGACCGTCTCGGTGTATATGTAAAGGATTCTAAGACGGGAGAATATCATTCCTTAACCGGAAATATGTCCGGCTGCCTGATTGGTGATTATATCATCGGACAGAAGAAAGCAATCAACGGCTCCCTGCCGGCAGATGGTGCGTTTATCAAATCCATCGTGTCTACCAATATGGCAGATGCCATTGCAGAATACTATGGCATTCAGTTAATCGAAGTATTAACCGGATTCAAGTTTATCGGTGGCAAAATCTTAGAGTTCGAAAAGACCGGAAAAGGAACCTACCTCTTTGGTATGGAAGAAAGCTACGGCTGCCTGACCGGAACCTATGCAAGAGATAAGGATGCAGTGGTAGCATCTATGGCGTTATGTGAGGCTGCTGCATATTACAAGACCAAGAATATGACTCTTTGGGATGCAATGCTTGCCATGTATGAAAAATATGGATACTATAAAGACCATGTTGAGTCTATTACATTAAAGGGAATCGAGGGTCTGGCTAAGATTCAGGAAATCATGGATACACTGCGCAGCGAAACTTTAACTGAAATCGGTGGCTATAAAGTTGAAAAAGTACGTGATTACAAGAAGGATACCATTACAGACCTTGCAACCGGAGCAGTAACAGCAACAGGACTTCCAAGCTCTAATGTACTTTACTATGAATTAAACGATGCTGCGTGGTTCTGTGTAAGACCATCCGGTACCGAGCCGAAAGTAAAATTCTACATTGGTGTGAAGGGTTCATCCATGGAAGAAGCAGAGCAGAAATATGAAGTCCTTGGAAAAGCAGTTTTGGACAAAATCAACAAAATGTTATAGACCAAATTGTATGCCTTAATTTACCGTATTTTCCTTGACAAATAAAGGAAAAACAAGTATAAATATATTCGTAGGTAATCTTGGAGAGTGTAGACCTCAAGAAGAATTATAAAATCCAGAGGAGGAATTTTAACATGAACAAAGCAGAATTAGTATCAGCTATGGCTGAAAAAACAGCTTTATCTAAAAAAGATGCAGAGGCAGCTTTAAAAGCTTTCACTGATATCGTAGCTGAAGAATTAAAAAAAGGTGAGAAAATCCAGTTAGTTGGATTCGGTACTTTCGAAGTATCTGAAAGAGCTGAAAGAACAGGAAGAAACCCACAGAGCGGTAAAGAGATGGTTATTCCAGCTTCTAAAGCACCTAAGTTCAAAGCAGGAAAAGCTTTAAAAGATTTAATCAATAAATAAGTTGATAAAATGATTCTGATTAGAGGTGTAACGAAAGTAGAAAACTGCTTTTGCTACACCTTTTTTTATTGAAATTCGAAGGAGAAAAGAATTTTCTATCATTCTATATGCATGAAGACACAGAAACGGAAACTGTTTTTGTGAAACCAGAATGCTGTAATTGCAGCCCTGATTTTTCCTTTTGTTAATTGAGCCTGTCTTTCCAATGTTTGACAAAATGCGGTGGGTGTTCGCCTGTATGCGGATACATGAACGAGACGGTTAGGGTGGCTTGCATTCTGCATAGCAACCGGCAACGCTGACACAGGGAGGTGTCAGCGAGGTGCAATTGGAGCATGGATGCGACTTTGCGCCGGTTGCCAGAATAACCATTTTCTTTAAGCAGAATGCTTAGCCACCCTTGCTGGCGAGTGGTCGTATCCGCAGCAGACGGACAACCGCCGCATTCCGTCAAAGCAAGCGGAAAGACAGCCTTACATCAAGGAAAAATCAGGACAGAAATTACAACGCATTCTGATTAGATACAAAAGCCAGTTTCCGTTTCTTTACTTCATGGAACATAGAAGGATGGACAATGCTCCTTCGAATTTCAAAAAGAAAGAAGGTAAGCAAATGAGATTAGACAAATATTTAAAGGTAACCCGCCTGATTAAACGCAGAACCGTTGCCAACGAAGCCTGTGATGCCGGACGTGTCACCGTAAATGGCAAACCGGCGAAAGCATCCGTCAATGTAAAAGCAGGTGACATCATCGAAATCATGTTTGGCCAGAAGACGGTGAAAGTAGAAGTGGTTGCAATCGCAGATACCACCAAGAAAGAAGAGGCAGGAGAATTATTCCGCTATCTGTAAAAGAGTAAAAACGCATAAAAAGAGAAACAGTCTCATATATTTTGGAAAGGACTAACTTTCGGGTAAAGGAGTATGAGACTGAATGGAAGAATTGAAAACAGCAAAAGCACATAAAGTATTGCTGGCAAACCGGAAAAGTGCAAACTTCAGCGGAGTGCTGGATGTGCTTTCTTTTGATGTAAATGAAATTTTACTGGAAACAGAACAGGGAATGCTTCTGATAAAGGGAAATGACCTTCATGTAAACCGCCTGTCCTTAGAACAGGGGGAAGTGGATGTCACAGGGAAAATTGATGGCTTAACCTATTCGGATGTGGAAACCTATCACAAAGGTGGCGGAGAATCCTTCTTAGGCAGGTTGTTTAAATGATAGAAATCAGCCCGGAAATTTCCGGTGAAGCCTTAAGGTTCCTCCGGTTCATGCTGGTGGGATTTCTGTTAATCTTAGCCTTTGACCTGCTTCGGATTCTGCGCAGGCTGATACCCCATAGAACCGGGATGGTTGCAGTGGAGGATATGCTGTACTGCATCGGCAGTGCCATATTTATATTTATTATGCTCTGCCGGGAAAATGATGGAGCAATCCGGGGCTTTTGCATGCTGGGCATGAGCGTTGGGATGCTGTTATGCAATTATGTCATCAGTCCATGGCTGGTGAAGGGAATCGTAAAAGTATTTAAGAAACTGTTTCAAGTAGTGGGGAAACCATTGCGGGCAGTATTTCGCATGGTGGCAGTACCCTTACGTTTCCTGAAAGGGAAAATCAGAAGATTATTACGAAAATTACAAAAAACGTTGAAAAAAATCCGTAAAACTATTAGAATGGTGTTATGTAAACTATAGATGAGGAAATGAGTATGACAAATAGTCGAAGAAAAAGAAAACAGAAACGAAACGGAAGAATCTGTATCTCTTTGATTGCGATAATGTTCTTAGTGATTATGTCAGTTCAGATTGTTAAGCTCTACCAGAAGGAGCAGGAGTATACTGCCAGAGAGAAGGCACTGACGGAATCTTTAGAAGATGAAACAGAACGTCAGAATCAGCTGGATAATTACGAAGAATATACCAAGAGTCAGGAATATATTGAAGACCAGGCAAAGAGCAAGCTGGGACTGACCCATGAAAATGAGATTATCTTCAAGGAAGACAAGAAGTAGAACAGCTTCGAAAACATAAAGACCATAGAAAAACTTAAAATAGACAAACCATTCCGCTTTTTGCCGAAAACTTTTTTGAAATGAGACAACGGTTTGACAAAGATTTCGGACAAACATTTCTATAATAGCTTCTGCTGTCACAAATGACAGGAGAAGGAGGAACAATGGAAATGAAGAAATTGAGAACGAAACAGGCGGTAATATGTTTTATAGGGGTAGCAGTGTGTAAATTAGGATTTGCAGGCTGCTACCCTTTTATCCCGGCATATTTTGCGGCAGCTTACCTGGAACGGGGCGGACGGCTGCTGCTGGGAATTGGAATGTTTCTTGGAATGGCATTTATGCTGCCGCTGACACTGATGACAAAATATGTAATGACACTGCTGGTAACCATAGTAATCATCAAGCTGGCAGAATGGGTAAATAAAGGCTGCTATACCTGGATAGCTGCCTTTGGCGCAGGCTGTTCGGCAACCTTATTATCCGTATTTGGAGAAATGTTAAACGTAAGAGACGGAATGCGGGCGGAAATGGCGGTCTTAGAAGGAGTCTTTATATTTGCAGCCACCATGGTGTTAAGCCGTATCATACATAGCTTTCTGGAATTCACATTTGTGAATCAACCAATACCGGAGATAAAGAGTAATGAAGAAGAAAAACTACTGACCTATGCAAAGTCCTTTCAAAGCCTTTCAGATATATTCGGGCGGATGAATGTGGAACATACCAGTTTCTCGGCAGAGGAAATGGGCAGGATGCAAAATGAGATAACCGGGAAAATGTGTGTTTCCTGCGACCAGTGCGCTCTTTGCTGGGAAAAGGATGACAGCCCCATGTACGGCTATTTGTCGTCACTGCTGCAATCTATCCGGGAGGCGGGAAAGACAAACCGCGATATTGAAAAGAAAATGGAAGAATATTGCCCCTATATGCAGGAAATGACGGCGGAGGCTCTTCGGATATTTGAAAAAGCTTCTTTAAATATGGCGTGGTACAACCGGCTGGTAGAAAACCGTGAGGTCATAGCCGAGCAGCTGGATGCCATGGCATATATCATGGAGGATTGTGCAAAGAAGCAGAAAAATATTACAGAAGAGTGCCGGTCAAATCTGCAGGACATAGCTTACCGGGCAAGGGAGCGGGGCATAAAAGTGATTGATGAACAGCTCTGGGAAAAGGAAAACGGCCGCTGGCAGCTTGTGATGAAAGTCATGGTAAAAGATGGCTGTGTCACTACGAGAGAACTGACAAAGGCAGTAGCCGGAGCACTGAACCGGCGCATGATTCCGGAGAAGGATACCAAGACGCTGATTGGAAAAGGCGTCAACCTCTATACCTATGAAGAAGAGCCGCGGTTTCAGGCAATTTATGGCGTAGCCCGGATGGTAAAGGATGGAGCAGCAGTTTCCGGGGATAACTTTTCCTTTTTGGAGCCGGAAAGTGGAAAAATGGTCATGTGCTTATCGGATGGCATGGGTTCTGGAAGTCTTGCCTGCAAGGAAAGTGAAATGGTTATTGAACTGGTGGAAAAATTCCTAGAGGCGGGATTTGATGTGGAAACGGCAGTCCGCATGATGAATTCTGCCATGGTGATGAAAGGGCAGGAGGATTTATTTTCCACGGTGGATATCAGTGAACTGGATTTATATGACGGAACCTGCCGTTTTTATAAAATCGGAGCGGCGGCAACCTTTATCCGGAGAAATGGCATAGTGGAATGTCTTATTTCCACCAGTCTTCCGGTGGGCGTGTCTTATAAACTGGATATGGAAAAAAGCGAAAAGGACTTATATAACGGAGATTTCCTTGTCATGGTATCAGATGGTGTGCTAGAATATTTACATGTGCCGAATCCGGAAGAAACCATGCAGGAAATCATAGAAAGCATTGAGACCAATAATGCAACAATTCTTGCAAAACGCATTTTGGAGCGGGTGTTACTTTTTACCGGAGGAAAGGCAGCAGACGATATGACGGTGCTTGCTACCGCAATTTGGGAGAAATAATATGATTCCTGGTGTAGAATCTTTTCTGGAACAATATCATATGATTGAGCAGTCGGATGTAGTGGTTGCCGGAGTGTCCGGTGGTGCAGATTCCGTATGCCTGCTGCTGCATCTGCTTGAATTGAAAGAAAAACTTTCCTTTACGCTGGCAGCAGTCCATGTGCAGCATGGCATCCGGGGCGAAGAAAGCCTTCAGGATGCAGCGTTTGTAGAGGAACTTTGCAGGCGGTATCAGGTGCAGCTATTCCGCTATGATTATGATGTGCCGGAATATGCAAAGCAGCATGGATATTCGGAAGAAGAGGCGGGAAGAAATTTACGATACGAAAGTTTTCATAAAGCGTTAGAAGAATTGGGTGCGCCGGAGGGGAAAATTGCAGTTGCCCATAACCGTAATGATCTGGCAGAGACCATGCTCTGGAATATGATCCGGGGCAGCGGCATGCGTGGCATGGCTGGAATTCCGCCGGTGAGAGATGGCATCATCCGTCCGCTTCTTCATACGGCAAGGGTGGAAATCGAAAATTATTTAAAAGAAAAAGGTGAAAGCTACTGTACGGATGCTACCAATGCATCTTTGGATTATACCAGAAACCGGATCCGTAATCAGGTGCTTCCGGTGTTGGAGAAACTGAATGCCGGAGTTTATGCCCATATGGAACAGCTTGGGGATGACATCCGGAAGACGCAGGAATATCTGTCTGCTGTAATAGAAGAAAAAAAGGCACAATATGTAGAAAGAGATTTCCGAAAGACGCAGGCTTTCCTGATATCGGAGGAGCTTTTAAAAGAACCGGAAATCCTGTATACAAGCATTATAAAGGAGTGTATCTGTGAGACGGCCGCAAGCAGTAAAGATATTACAAGAACCCATGTAGAACTGGTACAGAAACTTTTTGCCATGCAGACGGGAAGAAGCGTGAACCTGCCTTATCAGGTGGTGGCAGAGCGGACTTATGGCGGTGTGCGTCTGCAAAAGTGTGAAAAACAACCGGAGCATAAAATTATAGAACCGGTAGGAATGCTATCCAGTCAGTCTTCCAGTCAGCCGGTCGGACGACAAAGCGGTCAGCCATCCGGTTGTTGTGGGATGTTAATAGAAGAACATCCGGATTTTACCTGCCGGATTTATAAACGGGAAGAGTTACTGGAAGGAATTTCTAAAAAAAAGTATACGAAATGGCTGGATTATGATAAAATAAAAAATAGTCTTTTGATTCGGAACAGACAGCCGGGCGATTATTTTGTGCTGGATGAGACGGGCAGAACACAGAAGCTGAAACAGTATTTTGTAAATGAGAAAATTTTAAAAGAGCAGCGGGACACGATTCCGTTGGTGGCAGACGGTGCTCATATCCTGTGGATTGTGGGATACCGGATCAGTGCATATTACAAAGTAAGCAGTACAACGAAGACGATTTTGGAAATACAATATTATGGAGGAAGAGAAGACAATGAGTGAGCAGATTCGTGTATTACTCTCAGAGGAAGAACTTGATCGTAAAATTGCTGAATTAGGAGAAAGAATTAGCAAGGATTATGAAGGTGAAAGCGTTCATTTAATCTGCATACTGAAGGGAAGTATATTCTTTACCTGTGAACTGGCAAAGCGTATTACCGTGCCGGTAACAATTGATTTTATGTGCGTTTCCAGTTATGGTGCGTCAACCGTGTCCAGTGGAAAAATCACCATAAAGAAAGATTTGGAAGAATCTATTGAAGGTAGAAATGTAATTGTCATTGAAGACATTATTGATACAGGAAGAACACTGCGTTATCTGCTGGATGATTTATCCGCCAGAGGACCGAAGAGCTTAAAATTGTGTGCAATGTTAGATAAACCGGATCGCAGGATAACAGACGTTGCGGTAGATTATACCGGTTTTGAAATTCCGGATGAATTTGTAGTAGGATATGGTCTTGATTATGACCAGCGCTATCGCAATCTGCCATACATTGGCATTCTTGATTTGGGATAGGAAGGAGTTTGCGTGAAGAAATCATATAGAGGATGGGGCTTTTATATCAGTCTGATTGTAGTTGTGGTTTTGGTCTGGTTCTTACTGGACGGACAGCATCTGAATCAGGATGACTATAATTATGCCCAGTTTAAACAGGAACTGGCTGATGATGAGATTAAATCTGTAGAAGTGCAGCCAAACAGAGTTTATCCAACCGGAAGACTGGATATTGTCAAAACGGATAAGTCAGAAGAGACCTTATATGTGCTGGATGTCAGTGAGGCTCAATCGCTGATGGATAAGGAAAAATTTACTTCTTATGTGGTGAATGATATTCCGGCAGAAAACTGGCTGATGAATTTATTGCCGCTCTTACTTGTGTTTGGAGCAATGTTTATTCTGTTTATGATTGTTATGAACAATCAGGCAGCAGGTGGTGGCGGTGGCAGCAAGATGATGAATTTTGGAAAAAGCCGGGCAAAGATGACCACCGATGAGAACCGCAATGTAACCTTTGAAAATGTGGCAGGACTGCGGGAAGAAAAAGAAGAATTAGAAGAAATCGTAGATTTTTTAAAAGAGCCGAGAAAGTATACCAGACTGGGAGCGAGAATCCCGAAGGGAGTTCTTCTGGTGGGACCTCCCGGAACCGGTAAGACTCTGCTTGCCAAGGCAGTTGCCGGAGAAGCAGGCGTTCCGTTCTTTAGTATTTCCGGTTCTGATTTCGTGGAAATGTTTGTTGGTGTCGGCGCATCCCGTGTACGTGATCTTTTTGAAGATGCCAAGAAAAATGCACCATGTATCGTATTTATCGACGAGATTGATGCAGTGGCAAGAAGAAGAGGAACCGGTATGGGCGGAGGACATGATGAACGGGAGCAGACCTTGAACCAGCTTCTGGTAGAGATGGACGGATTTGGTGTCAACGAAGGAATTATCGTAATGGCAGCAACCAACCGTGTCGATATCTTAGACCCTGCGATTATGCGTCCGGGCAGATTTGACCGTAAGGTACATGTGGGGCGTCCGGATATTGGTGGAAGAGAAGAAATCTTAAAGGTACATGCAAAGAATAAACCCCTGGCAGAGGATGTGGATTTGAAACAGATCGCACAGACTACAGCAGGTTTTACCGGAGCAGACCTGGAGAATCTTTTAAATGAGGCGGCAATTGTTGCAGCCAAAGAAAACAGAAGTTATATTATCCAGAAAGATATTAAGGAATCCTTCTTGAAAGTAGGTGTCGGTCCGGAGAAGAAGAGCCGGATTATTACCGAGAAAGAAAAGAAGATTACCGCATATCACGAATCGGGTCATGCGATTTTATTCCATGTACTTCCAGATGTGGGACCGGTATATACCGTATCCATTATCCCAACCGGAGGTGGAGCAGCAGGCTATACGATGCCATTGCCGGAGCGTGATGAAATGTTTGATACCAAGGGAAGAATGCTGCAGCAGATAATTGTTTCCTTAGGTGGACGTGTGGCAGAAGAGTTGATTTTTGATGATATCACAACCGGAGCTTCACAGGATATCAAGCAGGCAACTGAGCTTGCCAAAGCAATGGTAACGAAGTACGGATTTTCCGAAAATGTCGGACTGATTAATTATAACAATGATGATGACGAAGTGTTTATCGGAAGAGATCTTGCACATACCAGAGGCTATGGCGAGGGTGTGGCATCCAAAATTGATGAAGAAGTAAAACGTATCATTGACGAATGCTATGCCAAAGCAAGGGCAATCATTCAGGAGAATAGTGATGTACTCCATAAATCAGCAGACCTTCTTTTGGAAAAAGAAAAGATTGGAAGAGATGAATTTGAAGCATTATTCCAGAGCGGAGCTGATGTTGTAACTGAGACAACGGAGGAATAGAACACAAATAGAAAGTTTTTTCGAAAATGGGAAAAAGGTACTATATAAAGTATACAAAAAGTAGGCACAACTTTTGTGAAGTTTGTGCACACTTTAAACGGGAGAGGTGATACTATAATTAACGTAAAAACCCCCCAATACATTATATATATAGTTTTTACTACACCCCATAGTAAAAATACCTTCTCCTTAAAAGGGCAGCCGATCGGTGGCTGTCTTTTTTTTACGCGAGTAATGAGGAAAAGTGACGGGTGAGGAAAAGAAACCAAGCTTGCTTGAGATTTTTTTTCTCGTCTATCCTGACTAAGCAGGGGCAAAATGGTCAGACCAAAATAGAAGCCTTGAAAAGCCATTCTTTTGTGCAAAAAATAAGTGGTATTTTCGCCATGAAATTTATGAACTATACAGATTGAATAAAAGGAATGTGAATTTTTTTGGAAGTTTGTGCACACTTTTGAATGGGAAAATGGTACTATAATTAACGTAAAAACCCCCCAATACATTATATAATTTTTGCTACACCCCATAGTAAAAATACCTTCTCCTAAAAGGACGACCGTGCGAAAGGTCGTCTTTTTTTTGCAGGAAGACTTTTCCCTCACTTATCTCGCATAGAAATCTCCAATCCCTCAAACAGTGGACATCGGCTCCCAAACTGCCTATAATAAATCTTAAGAAAAGAATATTTCGATAAAGCTGATACATAGATGGGAGATACAACATGATAAAGGCAGCATTTTGCGATGATGACGATACGGTTTTAAAAGAACTGCAGAGCTTACTGGAGGGGTATCGCAGGGAGCGTGATTACAGAATAGATGCCAAGGTCTATCACAGTCCGCTGGATTTACTGAATGAAATGGAAAAAGGAACCCGCTTTGACATTTTGTTTTTGGATATTTTAATGCCGGGGGTAGATGGAATCCAAACGGCATCCGAGATTCGGAAGTTTGATAATAATATAAAAATTATTTTTCTTACTTCTTCTGTGGAGTTTGCGGTGCAGTCTTATGAGGTGAAAGCATATTATTACCAGTTGAAGCCGATTGAAAAGGGCGGATTCTATCATCTGCTGGATTCTGTGTTAGAACAGATGGATAAAGAGCATGGCAGCAGTATTGTACTGCGTTGTAAGACGGGAATTGCCCGGATTGAGTTAAAACAGCTGGAATACTGTGAAGTAATTCACAGGACTTTATTGATACATCTTGTCGATGGGACGGTATATGAATGCAGCGGCAGCCTGGATGAACTGTGCCGGCAGCTTATGCCTTATGGAACCTTTATACGTCCACATCGTTCATATCTTGTGAATCTGGAATATATAAAGAATCTTTCTTATCGTACCATTACGATGTCAAACTTTGTGGAAATTCCTATTCCAAGAGGGAAATACAATGAAATAAAGAGTGCATTTCTGAAAAATGCATTTGAAGATGGGCAGGTGACGTTATGAGCCTTTGGATGTCCCTTTTTAACAATGTGGCAGTCAGTGTTTTTGGAAGTGTGCTGGCGGCGTCCTTCTGTGATGCACTGGACCGGCGGAAAAACCGGATCATATTCTGGATATGCATCGCACTGATTCCGATTGCACAGGGGATTATTTACTATGTATGGGATGATGGCTTTTTGAGGCAGATTTATCCGCTGCTGGTACATGTTCCGTTGATTTTACTGTTATGTGGACTGACCGGTAAATTGTTATGGCCATTTTTCTCTGTGATGGCAGCCTACCTGTGCTGCCAGTTACGACGCTGGCTGGCACTTCTTGCAGTGGAAATTTTGGGCGGAGGAGCATTGATGCTGGATGCGGTGGAATTATTGATTACCCTGCCACTACTGTTTGGACTGCTGCACTTTATGACGCCGGCAGTCCGTTATATTTCCTGCTATTCCAGAAAAATGCAGTGTCAGTTTGGTGTGATACCGGTGCTGTATTATGTATTTGATTATCTGACAAGAGTGTATACAGATCTTTTGTCCAGTGGGGCTCCGGTTGTCGTGGAATTTATGCCGTTTATCTGTTGTGGAGCGTATCTTGTGTTTCTGTTGTATAACTTTACAAAAGGACAGGAAGAAAACCGGATGAGGGAGATTCAAAAAAGCCTTGATATGCAGGTGGCACAGTCCATGCGTGAAATAACGGCGTTACGGGAGTCACAGAATCTGGCCAGCCGCTACCGCCATGACCTGCGTCATCATTTACAATATCTATATGCCTGTTTGGAGAACCATCAGATACAGAAGGCAGAGGATTATATATCTGATATCTGTAATGAGCTGGAACAGCAGAAGGTGATACAGTATTGTGAAAACGAAGCTGCGAATCTGATTTTGTCATCCTTTGCAGGAAGGGCAGAAGCGGAAGGAATTGTAATGAAAGTGGAAGGTGGCATGAAAGCGAAGGCGGTGATAAGTGATACTGACTTGTGTGTGCTATTGTCTAATGCCCTGGAAAATGCCATCCATGCCTGCAGGGAAGTACAAAAAGAGGGAAAAGAAGCCAGAATAGAAGTACAGATTTATGAAAAACAGCAGCAGGTATTTTTACAGATAAAAAACTCCTGTGCCGGAGCACCAATCTTTGAAAACGGAGTCCCGGTTTCAAAGGAAAAAGGACATGGCATTGGGACGCGGAGCATCTGTGCCATTGTGGAACGCTATGGAGGAGTATATACATTTTCGGTGGAAAAAGAGTATTTTATACTCCGCCTGAATCTGTCGGAAAAGAATGTCGATTCAGTACATTTTACTGCCGTTTGAGACGTGAATCTCCTGTTGGATAAGAAAGAATGGTAAAATATGTCTAAGTCAAGGATGACAAACAAAAGACAGGAGGAAGATGAAAATGAAGAAAATAATTTCATGTTTAGTGGTATTGACTATGTGCATTTCACTGGCTGCCTGCGGGGGAACGGATAAACAGGCTGCAATTGATGCATTCAATAAAGCAAGCACATCATTCAATGAAGTAGCGAATGCCATCAATGCGGATCCGGATGCATACGACCAGGATGTGATTGATACCATGGTTGAAATGGCAGATGTCTTACAGCAGCACAAAGAGCTGTTAGAGGGAGACACTGAAATTGAAGAAGACAAATTAAATGAAATGATTGAATGGTATGGTACCGTAGAAGAATGGGTATCAGACGTAAAGGCGGAGTTAGGTATATAATAGATTTCATAGAGTTACTTCTTTAAAGAGGGGACGGATACGGAAAATGTATCCGTCCTTTTCTGGTTGTAATCTTTGGAACTTTCGTATATTATAGTAATAAAAATAATTATTTAGAAACGAGAGGCTTGTTGTAAGATGATGAAGAAACAGCAATCGATTTATGAATTGAACAGAATTCAGCAGTATATTATGCAGATGCGCCCGATTCTTAGAAAACGCGCACTCTTTTCTGATGGAACAGAAGATTATCGTAGTCCGGCAGAACCCAAAGCCGGAGAGCTGGTGACCATTCGTTTTCGTACAGCAAGAGATAATGTAGATGCAGTCTGGCTTTGTACAGAACAGAAAAAATATTTTATGGAAAAGACCGAGTCAGAGGGGCTCTTTGATTATTATTCCGTAGAAATCCGTATGACAGAGGAGCATTTCTACTATTACTTTGAAATTGAGACGGGAATGCTTCACTGTATCTTTGACCGCTATGGCGTGAATCAGACACCAAGACCGCAGTATAATTTTGAAATTGTACCGGGTTTTTCCACGCCGGACTGGGCAAAAGGGGCGGTTATGTATCAGATTTTAACAGACCGTTTTTACAATGGAGACACTTCCAACGACCCGTTGACGGATGAATATTTCTATATCCGTGCTACCAGTCAGAAGGTAGATAACTGGGAGAAATGCCCGGAGAATTTTTCGGTAGCAGAATTTTATGGCGGAGATTTAGAGGGCGTGAGAAAGAAAATGGATTATCTCACAGAACTTGGAATAGAGGTGATATACTTCAATCCACTGTTCGTTTCTCCGTCCAATCATAAGTATGATATTCAGGATTACGATTATATTGACCCGCATTACGGCAAAATAGTGGTGGATGAGGGAGAACTTTTACAACCGGGTGACCGCAATAACCAGCATGCCAGCCGCTATATCACCCGCGTGACGGATAAACGGAATTTGGAGGCAAGCAATGAACTTTTTGCAACGCTGGTAAAGGAAGCGCACCAGAGGGGCATCCGCGTTATCCTGGATGGAGTGTTTAATCATTGCGGTTCCTTTAATAAATGGCTGGATCGTGAAAAAATCTACCGTAGTGAAGCAGGCTATGAACCGGGAGCCTATATCAGCAAGGACAGTCCGTACAATGACTTTTTCCAGTTCCATGATCAGAATGCATGGCCGGATAACGGAAGTTATGATGGCTGGTGGGGACATGATACATTGCCGAAGCTTAATTATGAAGATTCAGATACATTGCATGATTATATTCTTCATGTGGCTGCAAAATGGGTTTCTCCACCTTATAATGCCGATGGCTGGAGACTGGATGTCGCGGCAGATCTGGGACACAGTCCGGAATATAACCATCAGTTCTGGAGAGAATTCCGTGATGCCGTAAAGAAAGCCAACCCACAGGCAGTGATTTTGGCAGAACATTACGGCGACCCGAGAGACTGGCTGGGTGGAGACCAGTGGGATACAGTTATGAACTATGATGCTTTTATGGAGCCGGTGACATGGTTCCTTACCGGAATGGAGAAACACAGTGATGATTTTAAACCGGAAAATATCGGAAAGTTTGAGAACTTTAAAGGTGCTATGAAGCATTATATGGCAAGCTTTTTGACACCATCGCTGCAGTGCTCCATGAATGAACTTTCCAACCATGACCATTCCAGATTCTTAACCAGAACCAATCATAAAGTAGGTAGAGCGGAACACCTTGGAACAAAAGCGGCAGAAGAGGGCGTAAATACAGCGGTTCTACGGGAGGCGGTTGTCATTCAGATGACCTGGCCGGGAGCACCTACCGTTTATTACGGTGATGAAGCCGGACTATGTGGATTTACAGATCCGGATAACCGCAGAACTTATCCGTGGGGCCGGGAAGATAAAGAACTGATTCGTTTCCATCGTGATATCATCAGAATTCATAAAGAAAACCCGGCACTTCGTACCGGAAGTGTGAAATTTTTAAATGGTGAGGATAATCTTCTCTGCTATGGAAGATTTAACCGGGAACAGCAGTTTGTCATTATTGTAAATAATGATGAAAATATCCGGCACATTGATTTGTCAGTATGGGCAGTGGGGCTTCCGAAGTACGGAACTTTAGAACAGATACTTTTTACTAGTGAAAATGGATACTCCATTTCTTCTGTCAGCTATGACATCGTCAATGGAAGACTGGATATTACATTGCCAAAGCATGCAGCTGTCATTCTGAAAGGAAAGAATCCGGAAGAATAAAAAATGGCAAAATAAAAAATGCAAAAAATGCATAAAAACGCCTTGCGCACAGCAGGGCGTTATGCTATAATCTATATTCGTCAGGACAATTAAGGACTGATAAATGGGCAGATTCCCGAGTGGCCAAAGGGGACAGACTGTAAATCTGCTGCAAATTGCTTCGGTGGTTCGAATCCACCTCTGCCCATTCTCGTTGTGGTTATGCAATGAGAATTTTTTTATGTAACTATAAAAAGATACTTGCCCGCGTGGCGGAACTGGCAGACGCGCAGGACTTAAAATCCTGTTGTGGTGACACAGTACCGGTTCGATTCCGGTCGCGGGCATTAAAAAAGGAAACGGTCGTTTCCTTTTTTTTATGCCGGAAATCCGCAAAGCACATTTCCGTTGTTGTGATGTTCCCTTTGTGAATAGCCCTATTCTTTTTCTGCCTCTTCTTCACGCTCTGCACATGGAGCAGTAGATGCTCTTGTAATAAGCTGCGGACGCAGTAAAGTCATGCTGACGGAGACATGATTAATAAGGTTGCTCAGAGCAGCATATCCACATTTGCCGAGCTCGGTTCTTTCCTGACGGACTGTAGTCAGTGGCGGCTCTAAGAAAGAAGAAATCGGCAGGTCGTCAAAACCAACCACACTGATATCATCCGGAACAGAAAAACCTCGAAGCCGGCATTCTGTAATGACTCCGGAAGCAATCAGGTCATTACCACAGAGAATTGCTGTTGCTCCGGCAGCAAGAAAATTCGGTACATGATATTTTGCACTGTCTGCAACATAGTAGCCATGTGCAACCATATCTTCTTCTACTGGAAGATTGTGGGATTTCATGGCATCTAAATATGCCTGATAGCGTTTCTCACTGACCATGGAATAGAGAGAACCGTTGAGAAAAGCAATCTTTTTGTGACCAAGCTGATAGAGATGGTCGACTGCAGATTCAATTCCTTCAGAGTTATCTGTTCCCACATAGCACACATGTGGATTCTTCTTAATATAATTATCGAAAAGGACAGTTGGAATGGAAGTGAAGGCAAGCTGCCGCATCCAGTCATCATGAAGAGCAAAGCCTACCAGGAACCCGCCGGAATAACCGTTCTTTAACATATAAGTATCATATTTTTCGGTCATCTGGAAAGCCGGAGTAACCGGAATTACACTGACGGACCAGCCATCCCGGAAAGCAGCCTGGCGGAAACCCAGGATGATTTCGTATCCGAACTGGTTGGCTGTTTCATAGTCCATATTTTCTATAAAAAGGCAAAGCTTCTTGTTTTCGTCCTTTTTCATCTTCTTGGACTGATATCCCATTTCTACAGCGGTATCAAGAACCATCTGCCGTAAATCTTCGCTGATATCACTGGCGCCGTTTAATCCTTTGGAAACAGTGCTGACGGAAATACCGAGCCGGTTGGCAATATCTTTAATTGTGACCATAACAAGCCTCCATAAATCTGGTATATTTTAAGTAAAATTATATCAAAAACCTCTTATATTCTGTATTATATAGAATTTGCATGACAGGTGCAAGTACTGCAAAATATTATTTTTCGAAAAAAACAGGGTTTTAAATAGCAATATAACCAAAAAAACAATGCGAATTCCGTTAAAAACGGCAAAAATGATGTTAAAAGGACTGTTTTGTTTGACAAAATTGTTAAAAAGACGTAAAATAACCTCAGATACGAAAATTAACGAAAAGCAAAAAACAAAAACCGATGTGGGGGAAAAACATTGGAGGCAAAGAGACTAACCAGAGGAGCAGGAATCCTGATGGCAATAACAAGTCTTCCATCTGATTATGGAATCGGAACTCTGGGTGATGCAGCTTTCAATTTCGTAGACTTACTTGTAGACCTGAAACAAAGATACTGGCAGATACTTCCGATTGGACCAACCAGTTTTGGAGACAGCCCGTATCAGTCAATATCAGCATTTGCAGGAAATCCGTATTTGATAGATTTAGATGACCTGGTTCGCGACGGTCTGCTTATGGAAAGCGAGATTCGAAGCTATAACTGGGGTGCAGATGAGAAAGATATTGATTATGCCAATCTTTTTGAAAACCGTTTTCAGATATTAAAGAAAGCATTTGAACGGTTTGATACCGCAAAGCCTTCTTTCCGGAAGTTTGAAGAAGACAATGATTGCTGGCTGGCTGATTATGCATTGTTCATGGCAGTCAAAGGAAAAGAAAATAACCGGGAATGGATGGCATGGGAACCGGGAATCAGAAATCGTACACCGGAGGCATTACAGGAATACACAGAATTACTAAAAGAAGAGATCCTGTTTTGGAAATTCTGCCAGTATAAATTTTATGAACAGTGGAAATTCTTAAAACAGTACGCAAATACAAGAGGAATACAGATTATTGGGGACATACCGCTGTATATGGCAATGGACAGTGCCGATGTGTGGGCAGACCGGAAACTCTTCTTATTAGAAGAAGACGGAAGCCAGCAGTATGTAGCAGGCAGCCCGCCGGATAATTTTTCAGAAGAAGGTCAGAAATGGGGCAATCCCGTATATGACTACTCTTATATGGAAGAGTACCGGTTTGACTGGTGGAGACACCGGATTGAGAAAAACGCAGCGTTATATGATGTAATCCGGATTGACCACTTCCTTGGAGTTGTAAGGTACTATACGATTCCGTTTCGGGAAAAGGATTGCTGCAATGGGAAATGGAACAAGGGTCCTGGAAAGAAATTGACAGATGTGATGGAAGAAAGTGCCGGTGACTGCAGAATCATAGCAGACAATGCCGGAAGTGCCATCGCCGGAAGCAGAAAGCTTCTTGCAAGAATTGGATGGCCTGGAAGTAAAATCCTGATGTTTGCATTTGATGGAAATACAGGAAATGAAAATCTTCCACATAACTTTGAAGAAAATAACATAGTGGTATATACCGGAACACATGATAATGATACTGTTGTTGGTTATTTCCGGGATAAGACAGAATATGAACTGGCTTACCTCTATGAATATTTGAATATCGGCTCGAAGGAAGAAATTCCGGACGCCTTAATCCGTCTGGCTTATTCAAGCATAGCGGATGTGGTAATTATTCCAATGCAGGATATTTTACAGCTTGGCAATGAAGCCAGAATGAATCAGCCATCCACAGTCGGACAGAACTGGAAATGGCGGGTGGGAAAAGATACTCTGAGTGAAGAACGAAGAGCGTGGATCCGCACCATTGCGGCAGTATACCGCAGATAATTTCTATATGATATAGAACGGATTACCGTTTTATATAAATGCTTAATCGAAATCACATTTTTAAGGAGGAAGAAAATGAAAAAGAAAGCATTATCATTATTTCTTGTAACAGCTATGGCAGTATCCATGGTAGGATGCGGTAGCAAAGACGCAGACAAGAACACAGAAAAGAAAGATACTGAAGCAGCAGTAGAAACAGAAAAACCAGCTGCAGCAGAAGATGAAGCTTGGGAGGGTGACTTAACAGTATGGAGCCCACAGGAAGATCAGGATACAAACTGGCTTCAGGATCAGTGTGAAGCATTTGCAGCTGAGCATCCAAACTGGAAAATCAACTTCAATTATGGTGTATGTGCAGAGGGTGAAGCAAAAGACAACGTAACAAAAGACGTTGAAGCAGCAGCAGACGTTTACATGCTTGCTAACGATAACATCCCGGATCTGGTATCTGCAGGCGCATTATCAGAGCTTGGTGGAGATTATCTTGGATATGTAACATCTACAAACTCTGATTCTATTCTTGCATCTGTTACATACAACGATTCAGTAGTAGCATTCCCATTTACCTCTAATACATGGTTCATGTACTATGATAAGAGCGTATTCTCAGAGGATGACGTAAAGAACTTTGATACAATGTTAGAGAAAGCTGGAGAAGCTGGAAAGAAAGTTTCTTTCAAATTAACTGATTCCTGGTATATTCAGGCATTCTATGTAGCTAACGGATGTACATTATTCGGTGATGGAACTGATACAGATGCTGGTATCGACTTCGGTGGAGACAAAGCAGCAGCAGTTACAGAGTACTTAGTAGACTTAGCAGCAAATCCTAACTTCTTAGTAGATGCTGACGGATCTGGTCTTGCTGGATTAGGCGACAGTGTAGCAGCAGTATTCTCCGGAACATGGGATGCTGATGCAGTTAAAGAAAAACTTGGTGACAACATGGGTGTTGCAGCTCTTCCTACCGTTACAATCGACGGAAAAGAAGGCCAGATGAAATCCTTCATCGGATCTAAAGCAATCGGTGTTAACCCTAATGCTGAGAACCAGCAGGTAGCTATGTCTCTTGCAGCTTACTTAGCAGGTGAGAAGGCTCAGACAGCTCATTATGAAATGAGAAACATCCTTCCTTCAAACATCAACATCTCTTTAGCTGACGATCCAATCGCAACAGCAGTTACAAATGTTATGACAGATACATCTATCATGCAGCCATTATGTAAAGAAATGGGTAACTACTGGTCACCAGCAGAGAATATGGGTAAAAATATCCAGTCTGGCGAAGTAACAAAAGACAACGCTGCTGAGAAGACAGAAGAAATGAACACAACTATGAATACAGACGTTGCTGAATAAGCAGAAGATGTAATTGGAAGTTCATTATAAGAATTCCTAAAAAAGCGGTTTGAAAAAGAACCGGGGACTCCAGGATACCGGAAACGGTACCCTGGATGTCTTACTATAGAGAGTATAGGAGGCCCATAGCGTGAAGAAGGCTGCTACGAAAAAGAAAAAAGTAAAAGAGTTTCAGACACCATATACCGTTACTGGTGCGTTAGTTAAGGGAAATGTAATTACTAAGCTCTCCATGTTAATCATGGGCTTGGGCAATATTGCACATAAACAGATTGTAAAAGGTCTTATGTTTTTGGCAATTGAGGTTGTGTATCTTTATTACATGATTTCTTATGGATTCTATGCAGTTTCCATGCTGCCATCACTTGGATGGAGAGAGCAGGAAAAGGTATGGAATGATGCAAAGAGTATTTATGAATATCAGGCTGGTGATAATTCACAGCTTATCTTACTTTATGGAGTTGCAACATTATATCTTACCTTCATG
Organism: Roseburia sp. OM04-10BH; assembly: GCF_003462605.1. Taxonomy (NCBI): domain Bacteria; kingdom Bacillati; phylum Bacillota; class Clostridia; order Lachnospirales; family Lachnospiraceae; genus Roseburia; species Roseburia sp. OM04-10BH. Next base: position 42,200 of record NZ_QTZI01000005.1, on the reverse strand, counting down.
TTTATCATTGTATGGAGGGAAGCAGTAAAAAGTTCATATAAATCAGAACTGCTGGCAAAAGCAGGTAAGCATTTAAACACATTTAAAGAAGACTTCAAGAGTTTGTTTGATCAAAATTTACATAAATTGCTGTTGGCACTCCCACTGACGGGAATTTTGCTCTTTACTGTTCTTCCATTGATTTACAATATTACAATGGCATTTACCAACTACAGTACGTCTGGAGAACACTTAGTGTTATTCGACTGGGTTGGATTTGCTACCTTTAAGAAAATATTGAATGTTGGAGACAGTATTGGAAAACAGTTCTATTCCGTATTAGGATGGACCCTGATCTGGGCTGTGTTTGCAACAGCATTAAACTATATTTTTGGTATGATTCTTGCAATCATTATCAACCGGAAAGAAACAAGGGCAAAGGGATTCTGGAGATTCTGCTTTGTATTATCTATCGCAGTACCACAGTTCGTTTCCCTTCTGATTATGAGAAGTATGTTACAGCCAACCGGTATTGTTAACACGCTGCTTATGAAATATGGTATTATCGACACTGCATTGCCATTCTTTACCAAGGCAATCTGGGCGAGAGTTACCGTTATTGTAATCAACCTGTGGGTAGGTATTCCATATACGATTCTTCAGGTAACCGGTATTTTACAGAACATTCCGGCTGAGTTATACGAAGCAGCAAAGATTGACGGTGCTAACGCTGTCCAGACTTTCTTCAAAATTACTCTGCCATATATGTTATTCGTAATGACACCGTACTTAATTACGCAGTTTACAGGAAACATCAACAACTTCAATGTTATTTACCTTCTGTCCGGAGGAAATCCTACGCCGGTGGATGCAACCGCAGGAAAGACAGACCTTCTGGTTACCTGGTTGTATAAGTTGACTGTTGATAAGAAATATTATAACCTGGGTGCCGTTATTGGTATTATGACATTCGTGGTATTGGCTATTGTTGCCCTGGTTACTTATCGAAATACCACATCCTACAAAGATGAGGAGGGATTCATGTAATGAGTAAGCAGAAAACAGCCACATCTGGCGCAAAAGTACGTAAAACACTTGTAAATGTTTTGGTTCATATATTTCTTGCAGTATTAGCATTTATCTGGGTACTTCCGGTATTCTGGGTAGTACTTACAAGCTTCCGTGCGGAGAAAGGTTCTTATGTTGAGACCTTCTTCCCGAAGAGTTATACTTTTGACAATTATATTAAAATATTTACAGATACAAGTATCCTGAACTTCCCTAAGATGTTCATGAATACACTGATTATTGCAATCTTTACCTGTATCATTTCAACCATCTTTGTACTTTCAGTTTCATACTGTATGTCAAGAATGCGTTTTAAAATGAGAAAACCGTTTATGAATATTGCAATGATTTTAGGTCTGTTCCCATCCTTCATGTCCATGATTGCGGTATACTTTATCTTAAAGGCACTGGGATTATCCGAAGGATCCATGATTCGTATTGCGTTGATTATTGTATTCTCCGCAGGTAGTGGTGTTGGATTCTATGTAGCAAAGGGATTCTTTGATACCATTCCAAAGTCCTTAGATGAGGCAGCAATCATCGATGGAGCAAGCAGATGGCAGGTATTTACTAAGATTACCATTCCGCTTAGTAAACCAATTATTGTATATACCATCCTGACTTCCTTCATGGGACCATGGATTGACTTCGTATTTGCAAAGGTTATCTGTGGTGCAAATGCAGACCAGTTTACCGTATCAATCGGTTTATGGAAGATGTTAGAGAAAGAGTATATCAACAGCTGGTATACATGTTTTGCAGCAGGTGCTGTAGTAGTATCAATTCCGATTGCTATCCTCTTTATGTTTACACAGAAATTCTATGTAGAAGGAATGAGTGGAGCAGTAAAAGGCTAAATTTTACAGCTATTTAAAATGTTTAAAAGAGAGGCAGTTTTTTGCCTCTCTTTGTTATATCAGTTGATAATGAAGGGTGTGGAAGATTGCGAAGGATATTTGTTCTGTGTTTGAAATAACAGGTGTTTTCATTCAGACAGAATGCGTCTCAATTCTTGGCAGTACATTTTTCTGATTTTCAGATGTCTTGCCACTGCTTTGACTGGATGCAGTGGGTGTCCGGCTGATACGGATACCTCATGCAACCGGTAAGGGGCGCTAAGAATTTCAATCTACATTATATCTATTCCGGCAACCGGCGCAAAGTCACATCCGTGTTCCAGTTGCGCCTCGTTGGCACGTCCTGTGCCAACGTTGCCGGTTGCCAGATGAAATTCCAAGCGCCCCTAACCAGTCACAAAATGGTATCCGCATTCAGCCGGACAACCACTTGCATTTTGTCAAACATTGGAAAGACAGATGATAATAAGAAAAGAAAAATGTGCTGGTTAGAATTGGAGCATTCTGTCTGGAAAATAACGTTATTTCAAATGCAGAACAAAAGCATCGCATTTACATCACCCCTTCATTTCAATGAAATAAGAAAGAGAAGAAAAGGAGAATCATATGAAAAAAAGACTACAGGCGTTACTTCTTGCACTGTGCCTTACCCTTGGAACTATAGGTTCTGGCTGTGGCGGCAGACAGGATAACAATGCTGCGGGAACAGAGACTGCTGCGGCGACAGAAACTGAAAAGACCGCAAGTGTGGAAGACTCTGCTATGGCAAAGGCAAATGCAGGAGAACTGAATATCATTGATGATAAATACCGCACCTATTATGAAGTGTTTTTATATAGCTTTTATGACAGTGATGGAGATGGAATCGGAGATATCCAGGGATTAATTGATAAACTGGATTATATCAATGATGGAGATGACAGTACAGATACAGACCTTGGCTGTAATGGAATCTGGCTGATGCCGATCATGCCATCACCGACCTACCATAAATATGACATTTCTGATTATGAAAATATTGATGAGCAGTATGGAACTATAGATGATTTTAAACAGTTAATCGAAGCATGTCACAAGCGCGGAATCCGTGTGATTATTGATTTCCCGATTAACCATACATCATCGAAACACCCATGGTTTACACAGGCAGTGGAATATCTGGAGGGACTAAGTGACGGACAGCAGCCGGATAGCAGCGTTTGTCCGTATGTAGATTATTATAACTTTACAACAGATCAGTTAAGCAGTGTGTATTATAAAGCTGGCAGCAGCAATTGGTATTATGAAGGAAAATTCTGGAGTGAAATGCCGGATTTGAACCTTGACTGTGAAGCGGTGAGAGCTGAATTTGATGAGATTACATCCTTCTGGATGGATCTTGGGGTAGATGGTTTCCGTATGGATGGTGCCAAAGAATATTTTTCAGATAATACCACAGAAAATGTGGAAGTCTTAAAATGGTTTAATGATATGGTAAAGGCAAAAGATGAGAATTCCTATATCGTGGCAGAGGTCTGGACGGATCGTGAGACATATGCAAAATATCTGGAAAGTGGAATTGACAGTGTATTTAATTTTGATTTTGGAGATGGCGATGGGATTATTGCCAATGCAGTAAAAGGAAGCTCAGAGTCCGGAGCAAAAGGATATGCCAATGTCTGCGGCAAAATGGATGAGCTTTTAAGCCAGTATAATGAAAATTATATTGATGCACCGTTTTATACAAATCATGATATGGCAAGAGGTGCCGGATACTATAGCGGCGAGTATAAGGCTGCACAGATTAAGACTGCCGGAGCCATGAATCTTATGATGAGCGGCAATGTATTTCTTTATTATGGGGAAGAAATTGGTATGAAAGGCTCTGGAAAAGATGAAAACAAGCGTGCACCAATGCAGTGGTCCTCAGATACATCTGCAGAGGGTATGTGTAAAGGGCCGGATGGAATGGAAAGCATTAAGATGACAAATGGAAGCTTGGAAGACCAGCAGGATGACCCGGATTCCATTTATAATTATTTCAAACAGGCAATCCGCCTGAGAAACCGTTATCCGGAAATCGCCCGTGGTATCGCTGCAAATGTAGAGAATCTTTCTGATAAGAATATAGCAGCAATTACCAAGACATATGATGGTAAAACCACATTACTGGTATTTAACCTTTCCCAGGAAACTCAGAAGGTTGACATTTCAGGTGTAGATTTAGGCGGAGAAGGTACTATCGGTGGAATGCTTCTGACCGGAGAAGATACAATTACGCTGGATAATAATGAACTGACACTGCCATCTTATTCCATGGCACTTATTACCGTAGAATAAAGCCGAAATGCATAAAACCGGAACAGAGTTATCGTGCCACCGGAATAAAAATGAAAAAAGCAGGAAAATTGTCTTGACAACCCCTGCTTTTTCCGATAAAATAATCAGTGCTGTGAGTGCTTTACAGCACAAGCCCAGTTAGCTCAGTTGGTAGAGCAGAGGACTGAAAATCCTCGTGTCTCTGGTTCGATTCCGGAACTGGGCATTGCCGAAAGGCAATGAACTGCGGGTGTAGTTCAATGGTAGAACACCAGCCTTCCAAGCTGGATACGTGGGTTCGATTCCCATCACCCGCTTTGCAGACTATAATTGCATATGCGATAGTGGCGTAGTTGGTAACGCGCGACCTTGCCAAGGTCGAGACCGCGGGTTCGAGCCCCGTCTATCGCTCTTTCAAAAAGCAAGAAATTTATCTTGCTTTTTTTTGACTTTACAGGAAATTGCTTTCCTGTAAAGTCAAAAACGCTCCGCGAGGATGCGCACTGCGGCGTATAAGGTAGATGTCGCAAGCGACCGCCGCAGGCGCGGGAATGTGCCAAGGCACATTCGATGTTCTATAAAAGTCTGATTTGGGAACATAAGAAATAAAAGAAAGGTAGTAAAGGAGTAGATTCATAGTATGGATAAAAAAGGTGTGGCAGAGTTAAAGAGACGTTTTACAAAAGAAAATTGTACCTTTACCAGATTGTGTGGCTGTTATGTAGATGCCGGTAAGAATAAGGTAGTTGATTTAAGTGAGACATTTTTAAATCTGGAAGATGAAGAGTTTTATAAATATTTGGAGATTGCCAGGAAAACCTTATCAGGAACTATTGGAAATAATCTTTTGGAATTGAATTTTCCACTGGATGAAGAAGCAGCAGGAGGAAGACAACAGTTTCTTTTAGGTTTAAGGGAAAGTAAATTAAAAAATCCTGAGTTACTGGAACGTTTTTATGATATGGTCATTGAAAGCTATGACTATGCAGGCAACTATCTGATTTTGCTGTTCCATGATGCTTATGATGTCATGACCAAGACCACGGATAATAATGCGCTGGATGAATCAGAAGAAGTGTTTGAATACCTTCTATGTGCAATCTGTCCGGTACAGTTATCCAAACCGGGATTGGGTTACAGAGAAGATGAAAACCGTATCGGACCAAGAATCCGTGACTGGGTGGTAAGCGTACCGGACAGCGGTTTCTTATTCCCGGCATTTACCGACCGCAGTACAGATATTCATTCCCTGATGTTCTATACTAAGGATACCAAGGCACCGCATGCGGAATTTATGGAGTTGGGATTAGGCTGTGGCGCAAGACGCACCGCAACGGAGCAGAAGATGACCTTCCATTCTATCGTCAAACAGGCATATGGCGATGATGTGGAAAAGAGCGGTGAAGTGCTGATGGAGATTCAGCAGAACTTAAATGATCTGGTAGAAGAGAAAGCAGAACTGGAAGAAGACCCGGTAATTCTGACACCGGAGCTTTTGACCAATGTTATGGAAGAAAGCGGCGTTGCACCGGAAAAGGCAGAAAAGATTGGAAAGACCTGCGCAGAGGAATTTGCAGAAGAAGCACCACTGGCAGAAAATGTAGTAGACAGCAAAGCACTGGCTGCCAATGAGCAGATTCAGAAGGAAAAGGAGCTGGTAGCCCAGGTTGAAGTGCTGCAGCAGCAGTTAAAAGAGAAACAGATAGAGGAAGAAGCTGACGAAGTAGTTAAGACCTATGATGTTGTGCTTCGTGTAAAACCGGAAAAAGTTTCACAGATTAAGTCCGAGGTTATCAACGGACAGAAATGTCTGGTAATTCCAATGGCAGAAGACGAACATGCCAATGTAAACGGAGTAAATACAACTGTATAATAAATAAGAATACCATCTTTACCGGCTGGTAGATTGAGCCGGTAAGGATGGTATTTGTATATAAAATCATTATGATGAAATCCTTCTTTTGAATGTCAGATTAGTGCAGATTCCGGAGATAGGATGCAAAAAATCAGCAATCCACACAGCAGAAGAAATAGGAGAAGCTGGAAGAATCTGCCCCAGCGGAAGCTGCGATGGTTTAACTGGGTGCCGTCAATGAGAATGACATCATTGGCTTCGGCAAGGGCAATGGCACCGGGATAGAAAACGCTGTTGGTAATGACGATCGCTTCATCACAATCATAATAGGATTTGCCAGCAACGGCTTCCTGTACGGCACTGTTTCCTACTTTGCCCTGATATAATTTACACTGGACTGCATAGGTAGTCCGGTGTTTTTTTGCAATTAAATCCACACCAAAATCTCTGGAAGCTTTGGTGACAGTAACCTTTGAATATCCGTTGCGTTTTAAATATTCGGCAGCATATTCTTCAAATTCGTAGCCATTCATTTTGTCAAAATTGACACCAAAAAAGAACCGCCGCAGTCTATGGAATACGGCGAACGGAAGATGTATAATAAATCTTATGAAAAAGAAAAGTATTTTTCCAATCAGGCGAAACATAAAAGAATTCCTTTCCGTTCATAATAACGGATGCTATACTGTAATTGACCCGCTTGCATTCATTATAGCATAACATAGAGGTGATAGATTTGAAAGAAGAATTGATGGAATTAAGACAGAAGATGAAAGAATACGGCATGGCGGCATATCTCATTGTTTCCGATGATTTCCATGCATCAGAATATGTAGGAGAATATTTTAAATGCCGTGAATATATTTCCGGATTTAACGGTTCGGCAGGAACGCTGGTAATTACTGAAGATATGGCAGGACTCTGGACAGACGGAAGATATTTTATCCAGGCAGAAGAACAGCTTGCCGGCACCGGCATTACATTATTCCGGAGTGGACAGCCGGGGGTAGTGGATATTGGCACTTTTTTGGAAGAAAAAATGGAAGATGGCACCGTATTGGGGTTTGATGGAAGAACCGTAAGTACCGGCATGGCAAAGAGTTTAAAAGAAAAATTGCGGGAGAAAAAGATTACATTTGCTCCAGACCGTGATGTCGTAGGCGAAATCTGGGCGAATCGTCCGGCATTATCCTGTGATCCAATCTGGGAGCTTGGCGTGGAATATGCAGGTGAGAGCCGGAAAGATAAGGTGGCAGGGGTACGAAAAGCAATGGTGGATTGCAAGGCGGATTACTTTTTAATTCCGTCTTTGGATGAAATCGCATGGCTTTTTAATATCCGTGGAAATGATATTGCATACAATCCGGTGGCATTATCTTATGTGCTGATTGCACCGTATGAAATCCGCTGGTATGTAAATGAAATGAGTGTGCCGGCTGACTTAAAGGAAAGACTTTCCGCTGAAAAAATCTTTATTTACAGATATGAACAGATTTATGCGGATATAAAGGAAATTCCGGCAGACAAAAGCATTCTTATAGACGAGAGTATGACAAATTATGCACTGTATGATGCCATTCCAAAAGAGGCACATAAGGTAAAGAAGAACAGCCCGATTGAGCTTATGAAGGCAGTGAAAAATGCCACCGAAATGGAGCATGAGCGGCTGGCGCATAAGAAGGATGGCATTGCTTTAACAAAACTTATCTACTGGTTGAAGCATGTGGAAGATAAGCGGCAGATAACGGAGCTTACGGTATGTGATAAATTAGAAGAATTCCGGAGACAGGGAGAAGGCTATCTGGGACAGAGCTTTGCACCGATTGCTGCATATGGTGCTCATGGAGCTATTGTGCATTATGAGCCGGATGAGAAGAGCAATATTCCACTGGATAACAAAAGCTTTCTGCTGCTGGATACCGGCGGACAGTATCTGGATGGCACAACGGATGTGACAAGAACCATTGCCCTTGGAGCATTAAGCTCAGAGGAGAAGAAGCATTATACTGCCGTATTACGAGGAAATCTGAAACTTTCGGATGCAAAATTTAAATATGGCTGTACGGGAGTCAACCTTGACTATCTGGCAAGAGAAGCGTTGTGGCATATGGGACTTGACTATAACCACGGAACAGGCCATGGCGTTGGCTATTTGTTAAATGTACATGAAGGACCGAATGCATTTCGTTACCGGGAACGGTGCGGTACCGGAACCATCATGGAAGAAGGTATGATTACTTCAGATGAACCGGGACTGTATCTGGAAGGAAAATACGGCATCCGCCTTGAGAATCTGTTGCTTTGTAAGAAAGCGGAGAAAACGGAATATGGACAGTTCATGGAATTTGAAACATTGACAGTTGCACCATTTGATTTGGAAGCCATCGACTGGGAAGAATTAGACAGCCGGGAAAAGGCACTGCTTCGGAAGTATCAGCAGTATGTCTACGATACGATTGCAGACTTCCTTTCTGAAGAAGAAAAGAAATGGCTGAAGGAGCAGATTCCGGCATAGAGATATCGGTATTGCACGGGGATGAAAAGAGAGGCTTGATAAATCAAGCCCCTCTGTGTTTCCCGTAGTTTATTTCCCATAGTTTATTTATATGGAAGAATATCCTCGGTATAAGCCCGGAGAATTTCTCCGACACTCCATGCCTGGGCATAGCAGCCGCGGGAGGTGTGCGGTTCATCTCCGTCAAAGATTTCTGCAATAGAACCAATACAGCCGTGATAGAACTGCTCTCTGGTGGCATCTAACATGGCATCGGCCTGTTTGATGACTTCTTTGGAAGTTCCATAGACATGCACATAAGCAGTCAGAAAACCGCCTAAGAGGAAACCCCAGGAAGTACCCTGATGGTAAGCGTGGTCACGTTTATCAAGACAGCCTTCATAGGTCGGATGGTATTCCTTATCATCCGGGCTTAAGGAACGAAGACCGGTTTTGGCATATAGTTTCTCATAAACCTTATCTACAATCTCTTTTTCTTTGTCAGCATCTAACATGCGGTGTGGCAGGGAAACGGCATAAATCTGATTTGGACGAAGGGTGGCATCACCTTCCAGTCCGTCTACCACATCATAGAGACATCCATCTTTTTCATTCCAGAATTCTTTTGTGAAAGATTCCTTTGCATGCGCAGCAAGAGCTGCATAGTGGGAGCCGTCTTCTCCAAAACGCGTTGCCCATTCCTCCATCAGGCAGAGTGCATGATACCAGAGCGCATTGATTTCTACCGGCTTGCCGTGCCGTGGTGTAGCAACCCAGTCGCCCACACGGACATCCATCCAGGTTACCTGGTCGAGACCGCTTCCGGCATGGATAAGTCCATCTTCTTCCATATAGATGGAGAAATCTGTTCCGTGCTCATAAGCTGCAATAATTTCTTTTAATTTCGGATAAATGGTTTCCTGCACAAAAGCATAATCTTCCGGAGTGCCGGTGTAATCGAGATATTTTCCAACTGCATAGAAATACCACATGGAAGCATCTGCGGTGTTATACAATGGGGCGGTTCCTTCATCCGGAAACATGTTTGGCACCATGCCATGGTGGACATAGCGGGCAAATGTGGTAAGAATATCTCTGGCATCCTGATAGCGCCCGGTAGCCAGAGTTAAGCCGGTGAGGGCAATCATGGTATCCCGGCCCCAGTCAGTAAACCAAGGAAGTCCGGCAAGAACAGTCATCAGTCCGGTAGACTGCCGGTATGCAAGAAAATGGTCGGCGGCAATGGTCAGGGTCTCTGCCAGTTCATCATGGTAGCCTGCCTTTTTCTCTAATGCATCAAAACGTGCCATTTCTGCGGCTGCAGTGGCAAAGGCATCCTTTTCATAGGTATCTTCAATGGTGCAGACGATAGATATTTTCTTGCGGCATCCGGCATCCAGTGGAAATTCAATCTGGTATGGCGTGTAGTTATCATCTAATGCATCAGATTCTACATCCAGCTCTTTCTGTAACTGCATTCCGGTGGTATATTTTCCCTCACATGGAACAACGGTTCCGTCATCGGTAAAAAGACGGATGGTAACATCTTTATTCTGCTGCGGCACCAGTCGGATTTCCGGCTGTTCGTAAGCAGTATCGAATTTTAAAGTGTCTATGGTAGAAGCTTCATGGTGTACCCGGTAATTAAAGAGCGGAGTCAGCACCAGCGTAGCAGATTCTCCATCATTCTGGATATCATAGGAAATGGCAATAGTGTTTTTACCGTGCTCAAAGGCGAGTGTCTTTGTCATGGTAAATTCCGGAGCTTTGGTGGTAAAATGTACCAGTCCGTCATAAGTAAAGGAATTAAGGTATTCAATGCCTTTGCGGTAAGCGGTACTGCCATCGTCAGCAAGATACTGTTCTACGGTAAAATCTATTTTCTCGGAAGAACGAATCAGACACTCGTTGATTTTGGAGAGAATGACGAAACGTTCTACCGGCGGGTGCAGGCTGGCAATCAGATAGCCGTGGTGTTTTCTTGCATGGGCGCCGGTTACAGAACTGCCGGCATAGCCGCCGATTCCGTTGGTCAGAACCCATTCCTTCTGTACACCCACCGACATTGGGGTGAGGGCATCTTTATTTAAATGATATGCTTTCATAGAAATCTCCTTTATCGTGTAATCTGTCCGGGTGGAGGAAAGAAAAAAACAGGAAAACAATTGTAAATGTCATTTCAGGCTTCTGCTATTTTTGATACAGAATGCTGCAGAACTAAGCTGCTTTGTTTTCTTTTGCTATTCAGCCGGTCTTTCCAATGTTTCACAGCATAGCGGCACGGTTCGCTGCAATGCGGATGCATGAGAAAGGCTGATAGGGGCACTTGGAATTTCATCTAGCAACCGGCAATGCTGGCACAGGACGTGCCAGCAAGGTGCAATCTGAACATGGATGTGAATTTGCACCGGTTGCCAGATGAACGATTAGCCTTTTTGAAATTCTTGGTGCCCCTTGCAGGCTTTCTGTCGCATCCGCATGCAACGGACAGTACCGCTATCCGGTGAAAGCAACGGAAAGACAGCCTGCAATCAGAAAACAAAGGCAGCTAAGAACTGCTGCGCATTCTGTCTCCATAAAAAGGAGCAGAAGCTTGAAATAACATTGAAATATGTTTTCGGCTTATAGTTCTTTCCTCCACCCGGACTGTTTGCCTCTATTGTAACGAAATAATTCGAAAAAATCTACTGAAAAACACGGAAAAAACATAATTATTAAATAAATATAATCTACTGGATTAATCGTGGAAAAAGAGCTATAATGAAAAAGAATCTGCATAAGAAGCAGTTGCAAAAAGAAAAAGTTGAGAGGTTTAAAGTATGAGTATTTTTGAAAACACAGTTTTAGTAGATAAGAAGGTATCGGTGGTAAATGTAATATTAAGATATCTTTGTATCGCATTGACGATTTTCTGTGTACTGGTTTCCATTATTGTATATCCGGGAATTTTACTGGTTCCTGCAATTATCTTTGCAGTTTTCTGGTATCTTCTTAAAATTGCATCACAGATTGAATGGGAATATACCTATATTGAAGGAAGACTTAGCTTTGCACGCATCAAGGCAAAGAGAAAGAGAAAAAATGTTGCAAAGATTGAGATGGAAGAGGTTGTGCTGATTGCACCGTCAACTGCACATGAATTGTATAATTATCATAATAACAATCAGGTGAGCGTAAAGGATTGTTCTTCCAAGCAGTCGGGAGCGAAGACCTATGAAGTGATTTATAAGAACGGTAGCGGACTTGGAGATATTATCTTTGAGCCGGATGAAAATATGCTGGATATGATCTGCAACCGGAATGCAAAGAAAGTCATCAGATAGGAGAGGTGATTTTATGGCAGAGCAGGGAAATTGTGATACCTGTGTGAATTTTGTTTATGATGAAGATTACGAATATTATGTCTGCGATATGGATCTGGATGAAGACGATATGGTAAGATTTCTTACCGGCAATACCAATTCCTGCCCATATTATCAGCTTTATGATGAGTACAAGATAGTACGTCACCAGATGTAACATTAAATATGAACGGTTTTGAAAAGGTCTGTATTTTCTTCATAGACCTGATTGAGCCAGTCACAGGCCTGACCAATGCCTTCGTCAGAATATTCGAAGGTGTTGGTCTTTTTTTGCTCTTCCGGCGTGGCGGTAAAGCAGTAAGGACCCGGCCACCAGGTGGCAAGCAGAGTGGTGGAGTCATCTTCTACATGCTTCTCTATGCGGTAGCGCATGCCCAGGTGGCTTCCGGTATACTGTGTTTTATTATAAAAAGGAATGGAAAATAAATCTTTACGTTCTATCATAACAGCACCTGCTTTCAAAATACTATATCAAAGGTAGCATAAGAAGGGACTCTTTGCAAGAAATGAAAGAGATATTTAAAAGTCATATTTAAAACACAGGTCTGTTATGGCTTGCACATTCCATCCCAAGATGATAGAATAAACATGACATTAGAAACATAATGTTGGGGTGATAAGGAGTAGATAGGGGAAAGAATGGAAAACAAATTCTGTTACCTGAAAGGGCTTGTGGACTGCAGTTCGGGACAGATTCAGGACTGCAATGTAAAGCATGTGTCCAGGTGTCCGCGGGAAGAAGACACGGATAAGAAGGAGAGCCGGCAGGCGTTCTGCTACTTAAAAGGACTGGTAGACTGTGCTCCGTGTGATGTGCAGGACTGCAATATTAAGAGAGTGCGTAGATGCCCGAGGGAAAACTAAGAATCGCTGCTGAAAACGGAAAATCTGTTTTCAGCAGTTTTTTACGAAAGAAGAGAACCTATTTGTATGCGAAAACAGGGGGCTATCATGAAACAGACCGAAAGACCAATTGCAGTATTTGATTCAGGTGTAGGTGGAATAAGCGTATTACGTGAACTGGTACGCCTGATGCCAGATGAAAATTATATATTTTTTGGAGATTCTAAAAATGCACCTTATGGTGGAAAAAGCTTAGAAGAGGTGCGGGAACTTACGGAATGCCATGTAAGACATCTTCTGTCGGAAGGAGCAAAAGCAGTAGTGATTGCCTGTAATACAGCAACCAGTGCAGATGTCTCGATTTTGAGAAAAGAATATCCTGATGTACCGGTGGTTGGAATTGAACCTGCATTAAAGCCTGCAGTACAGTTTATGGAGCATCCGCGGGTACTTGTTATGGCAACGCCAATGACAATCCGGGAAGAAAAATTTCAAAGGCTTATGGCACGGTATGAAAAGGAAGCAGAGATTTATCCGCTGGCATGTCCCGGAATTGTGGAATTTGTTGAGCGTGGAGAATTAAATAGTGCAGACTTGAAGGCATTTTTATACAGACTGTTGAAACCATATTGTGAGGGAACAGTGGATGCAATCGTTTTGGGATGTACCCATTATCCTTTTGTAAAGGATGCAATAGCAGAAGTGATGGGGAATACAGTGGAATTTTTTGATGGAGGAGCTGGCGTGGCACGGGAGACCAGACGGCGGCTTATGGAAAAGGAATTATTGTATACCGGAGACAGAGAAGGCAGGGTAATATTTGAAAACAGCGCGGCAACACTGGAAAAGCTGCGATTGTGCGAAACATTACTTAATTCTAAATAAAATATAAATTAAATGGGAATAATTTTTTAGATTTTTTTAGAATCCTTTTCGAAAGCTGACACACTTTAGACACATTTCATGGATATAATAGATTTATCAAATGAAGGAACGAAAAATTAAAAAACAGATTTCCTTTCGTTTGAGAAAAAAGTGGCAATAATTTCCTTTTAATAGATGAAACATTTTCATAACTAAACTCCTCGAAAAAACAGTCCGGAAGGGCTGTTTTTTCATGCTAAAAAGAAGGACTGATTTTTAATTGTGAAAAAGTAACAAAAAATTCTGGAAAATATATAAATATTAAGTAACAAAAAAAGAAAAAATGTATTGCTATTACCCACAAAAAGAGTTAACATAGTTCCGGGTTTAGGAGAATGTAAAAAGAAAAAACAAGAGAAGAAAGGAAAGAGGTCATATTATGGAATCTTATGAATTTCTGCTTTTTTTAGCAATTATTTTAATTTCAACAAAAGTATTAGGACTTTTCTCACGAAAAGTGCATATGCCGGCAGTAGTAGGAGCACTGGCAGCCGGTATTATTTTAGGACCATCTGTATTAAAACTTATCACACTGGATGGAACCAACGGAGTATACCTTGAAATTACAGCTGAAATCGGAGTTATTTTCCTGATGTTCTCCGCAGGACTGGAGACTGATTTGAAAGAAATCAAGGCAAATGCATTGGCATCCTTTATCGTTGCTTTAATCGGAGTTATTGTTCCTCTGATTGGTGGATTTTTAGGGTATGCATTGTATTTCCATACAGATTTTGCAGATTATCAGGAGGTATTGAAATCTGTCTTTATCGGAGTTGTGCTGACAGCAACATCTGTGAGTATTACAGTAGAAACATTGCGTGAACTGGGACGTTTAAAGGGAAGAGTCGGAACAACCATTCTTGGCGCAGCTGTTATTGACGATATTCTTGGAATTATTGTACTTACCATTGTAACGAGCTTAAAGGATACCAGCGTAAATCCGGTTACTGTTATGGTTAAGATCGTTCTTTACTTTATTGTAATCGGAATCTTATTCTTCCTGGTATCAAAATGCAAACCATTAATTGAAAGCGAAGGTCAGAAAAGACGTGTTACTGTATTTGCACTGGCATTCTGCTTCTTATTATCCTATATATCAGAAAAATTCTTCGGCATTGCAGATATTACAGGTGCATATTTCGCAGGACTGATGCTTTGCAGCATGAAGAACGGTGAATATGTAAAAGACAGAATCAACTTCCCGTCTTACTTATTCTTCTCACCGGTATTCTTCGCAAGTATCGGTATTAAGACATCCTTAGACGGAATGACAGGTTCTATGATAGGATTTACCATTATCCTTTTAGTTATTGCTTTACTGACCAAGGTGGTTGGATGCGGACTGGGCGCAAAGTTCTGCCGCTATACAAATAAAGAAGCATTACAGATTGGTGTCGGAATGATTTCCCGTGGTGAGGTTGCGTTAATTGTTGCCCAGAAGGGATATCAGTGCGGCATGTTAGATGATAGATTCTTCGCACCAATCGTACTGGTAGTAATCGTGACAACATTGATTACCCCGATTCTGCTGAAGCTGGTAATGAATGATAAACAGTCTGAACAGCCGGTAGCATAAAAGTCAGATAGCGCAGTAAAATAAAATCCTGCAGACCAAAAATAAATGTAAGTTTGTTACATTTGCGTCCGCAGGATTTTCTTGTAATTGCGCATAGCTATTGATTTTATTATTATTTGCAGCTTGCTATTTAGATAAACGTTTGTGTAGTCTGCCAAAGCAGGGATGCTTATCGGGGCTGTTAGTAGTATCTGGAATTTGTTCTTTATCTGGCAACGCTGGTACAGGGATGTACCAGCGAGGTGCATAGGAACAGGGATGTGACTTTGCACCGGTTGCCGGAACAGAGACAACGAAAAAACAAATTCCAGATACTACTTACACCCTGATACCGCATCCCGTCTTGGCAGACTACACAGACGCCATTCAAAAAGATAAATTATAAAATGTAAAGAACTATCGAAAGAAAAGAAAGAGGACAAAACGTGGAACAAAAGAAAACTCTTGGACAATTGTTTGTACCAATCTGCCTGGAAACATTATGTTATATGCTTTCCGGCATGGTGGATACACTGATGCTTTCATCTGTGGGAGATGCAGCAGTCGGTGCTGTTGGAACAGCCAATACCTATATAGGTATTTTTATCATTATGTTTTCTGTTATTTCAGCCGGAATGATTGCGGTTATGACGCAGTATATCGGTGCCGGAAGAGAGGGGATTGCATATCAGGCAAGACAGCTTGGCATGTTATTTAACGCCATTGTAGGAGCAATTCTTGCGGTATTTTTGTTCTTCCAGTCAGGAATGATATTATCAGCGGTTGGTGTGGCAGATTCTCTGATGGAGTATGCAAAAACATATCTTAGGATTGTGGGAGGCGGATGCATTTTAAACGCACTGATTCCGATTTTCTCCAGCTACTTAAGAGCGTTTGGATATACCAGACAGCCTCTTGTGGCAACGGTATCTGCCAACATTTTAAATCTTATCTTAAATGCAGTATTCCTTTTTGGGTTCCACTATGGAGTAGCAGGAGTTGCTGCAGCAACAGTAATTTCAAGGGTATTGAATCTTGGCCTGGTAATCTGCTTCGGACATTATTATATTCATGCGAAGGAGAAGAAGGAGAGGCTTAAGAACCGTGTGGTATTCGGACAGATTGTCAAGGTCGGACTGCCTTCTGCCTTGGAAACAGCACTATATAATGTGGCAATGACTTTGATTATCCGTTTCTTAAATCAGATGGATGCCAATGGAATGAACGTAACAGCCCGTTCCTATGCCATGCAGATTACAAATTTTTCTTACTGCGTAGGTGCAGCGTTAGCCCAGGCAAATGCAATTATGGTCGGCTGGCGGATAGGTGCACAGGATTATGAAGCCTGTGATAAAGGAACCAGAAAAGCAGCAGTTGTAGGCGTAATTGTTGCGACGATACTGGAGAGCATCTTTGCATTATCGTCCCACTGGCTGATACGGATGTTTACGGATGACCCACAGATGGTATCTCTGGTTGGAAAGCTGCTGGCAATCGATATTGTCCTTGAAATTGGACGGGTGACTAATCTGGTATACGGAAATGCTTTAAAGACCAGCGGTGATGCGGTATTTACTACAGTGATTGCTGCGATATTCATGTACCTGTGTGCGGTGGGGGGAACTTATTTCTTCGGAATTCATCTAGGATTGCTGGTTTGTGGAGCATATATCGGTATGGCAATGGATGAATGTGTCCGGGCAGTGGGAATGATTTTACGGTGGCGGAGCGGAAAATGGAAACAGAAGGTATTGATAAAAGAAAACGCCTAGTATAAAATAAGAGAAAAATTGAAAGTAAGGAGCGGAAGCATGGCAGATACTGAGATTAATCTGGCACAATTAAAAGAATATAAGACTGGGGAATACCAGTTAATCGATATCAGAAATGAGGATGCCTTCCGCTATGGAAGTATCAGGGGAGCAGTCAATCTGCCGGAGCAGGAGATTCTTTTGAGAAAAGAGGAACTATCGGCAGACAAGCGTCTGATACTATTTTGTGCCAAAGGAATCAACAGTATCGGAGTAGCGGAAAGACTAAGGGAAGAAGGTTTTGATGCAGTCAGCTTAGAGGGCGGCTATGGCGCATATCTGCTGGACAGTTTCCAGAAGAAAACATCAGAGAAAGAGGAACGCTGTCAGGAAATTGAGAAGAGCATCCGCAAGAAATTTCATAAAGCAATCTTTAGTAAATTCGCAAAAGCAATCAATGAATACGAACTGTTGCAGCCGGGAGACAAAGTGGCAGTATGTATTTCCGGTGGTAAAGACTCCATGCTGATGGCAAAGCTCTTTCAGGAATTGCAGCGGCATAATAAATTCCAATTTGAACTGGTATTCTTAGTGATGGATCCGGGATACAGTGAGATGAACCGTAAAGTGATTGAACGGAATGCAGAGCTGATGCAGATTCCGATTACGGTATTTGAAACACAGATTTTTGATGCGGTATATGAGATTGAAAATTCTCCGTGCTATCTGTGTGCGAGAATGCGCCGCGGTTATTTATATAGTAAGGCAAAGGAATTAGGCTGTAATAAGATTGCACTGGGACATCATTATGATGATGTCATTGAGACTATTTTAATGGGAATGCTCTATGGTGCACAGGTACAGACCATGATGCCGAAGCTTCACAGCACGAATTTTGAAGGAATGGAATTGATTCGTCCAATGTATTTAATCCGGGAGGATGATATCAAGCACTGGAGAGATTATAATGATTTGCATTTTATCCAGTGTGCCTGCCATTTTACCGATACCTGTACCACCTGTGACCCGGATGGACGTACCGTATCAAAACGGATGGAAATCAAACAGCTGATTGCCAGATTAAAAGAAGTGAATCCATATGTGGAAAATAATATCTTCCGCAGTGTGGAAAATGTAAATTTAAGTACCATTATCGCTTATAAGAAAGATGGGGTAAAACATTCTTTTTTAGAAAACTATGTGAATGGAGCGGATGAGTAACATGCAAAAAGTTTCCGATACGGAAGCTGTAGTTGTTAAAACAGAGACCTTCAAAAAAGTAAAGAACCCAAAAGGAGCATAAAACCATGGGAAAAGAAGTAAAGACTAATGCCATGCGGATTTTAGACCGGCATAAAGTGGCATATGAAATCTTAAATTATGAATGTGATGAATTTATTGACGGACTGCATACGGCAGAGCTTACCGGAGCACCGGTGGAGCAGACGTATAAGACACTGGTCATGCAGGGAAAAAGCAAGGCATATTATGTCTTTGTGGTACAGATTGCAGAAGAGGTGGATTTAAAGGCGGCAGCAAGAGCGGCCGGCGAGAAATCCGTAGAAATGATTCATGTAAAAGATATTACAAAGATTACCGGTTATGTAAGAGGCGGCTGCAGCCCCCTTGGAATGAAGAAACAGTTCCCGACCATTTTGGATAAAAGCATGGAACAGTTTGATAAAATCTATATCAGTGGCGGAAGAATCGGCACGTCCATGGCATTATCTCCGGCAGACTTAGTGGCAGTAACCGGAGCAGCCTATGCAGATATTACTGCAAAATAAAGGAAAGAAATGAAATAAAAAAACAAGTGGAAGGAGCGTATTTATTATGAGGGAAACATTAAAGAGAATCAAAGCAGATGTTATATTATCCGCCATTCTTTGTGTGGCACTGGGAGTTATTCTTATGATATGGCCTGCGCAGGTAACAAAGGTACTTTGCTATATTTTGGCAGCTATTTTATGCGTGATGGGAATCGGACATATTATTTCTTATATGAGAAATAAACTCGAAAGCAGGCTGGGACTGGCAACCGGAATTGCACTGGTTATTTTGGGGGTATGGATTCTGGTACAGCCATTGAACTTTGCAAAGATATTCCCGGTAGTAATCGGAGTCGTATTGCTGATGCATGGTCTGGAAGACTTACGGATGACCATCGAAGCAAAGCAGAATGGTGACACAGCATGGGGAATCCTGCTTTTGATTACAATTCTTAATTTTGCATTCGGAATATTATTAATCTGGAAAGCCATCGAGATGGTACAGATTGCTATGGTAATCGTAGGAATTGCACTGATTTATGACGGACTGAGTGATTTGTTTGTAGTATATCGTGTGGCAGGTGCTGTCAAAGCGGCAAAACAGGCGGCAGAAGCCATTGATGTAGAAGCAGTAGAAGAAGATTCAGAAGAAAATGAATAATTTAGAAGCATAATCAGGAGGCGTATTATCAATGCGGCAGATGGAGTTTAAAATGGAGAGAACCGGGTTACTGGAAGTAGGAGATGTGTTACCGGTGACAGAGAGTAAGCTGCCGACTTCCTATTACTATACACTTGGAAATGCATTTGCAATGTCAGCAAATTATACCTTCCGGGAACGCCTGAAGTCTACCGAAGGGACGGTGGTGGATGTAAAGGAAACACCGAAGGGCTTTTTCGTGACGGTAGAATTTGATGAGTAAAAAAGTTGTAATCGCAGATAAAATGTTATAGAATAGGCGTGTGGGGTAACAAAAGACAAAGAGGAGCAATTTAGATGCGTTATCTACCAATAAAAAGGGTGGAAGCCGGAATGGCACTGGCTCAGGACATATTAGACGGTCAGGGAGTCATGCTTTTAGGCAGACATCAGATTTTGAATCAGGAACAGATAGAGAATCTGGATAAGATGGGTTATCCGGGTCTTTATATTGATGATAAGTTTTCCGAAGAAATAGAGATTGCCGAAGTAATTAAGCCGTCTATTCACTCAAAGAGCCTGGAAATAGTACATCATCTGTTTGTTGACCGCATGGAAGAGGAAGATGTCAGTGAACAGGAATGGCAGATCCGGGAAGCTGTCATGCAGGTGGTGGACAGTCTTCTGGAAAATGAAGAAGTAATGTATAACATGATGAGCCTTAAGAATTATGATGATTATACTTATTTTCATTCTGTAAATGTGGGAATTTTATCCGCAGTAATCGGAGCACATTATGGAATGGATGAGTATGAGCTCCGCATTCTTACTACCGCTGCATTACTTCATGATATCGGAAAGAAATTCTTAGAGATAGATATATTAAATGCACGTCGTGCACTGACCGAGGATGAAAGAAGAATCGTATTACAGCATCCGAAGTTAGGATATGAGTTCCTGAGGGATAATTTTGATTTCGCACCGGAAGTATATCTTGGTGTATTAGAACATCATGAATGCTATAATGGCGAAGGTTATCCGATGCGAAAATCCGGTGATGAAATTAGTATTTATGGAAGAATTATCAAACTGGCAGATGTGTATGATGCCATGATTTCAAAACGGCCATACCGTGATCCGATGCCGCCGGCAGATGTCATTGAATATATAATGGCAATGAACGGTTCGGAGTTTGATCCGAAGCTGGTGGAAGTATTTTTACGCTGGGTGGCTGTCTATCCGGCAGGCTGTGAAGTGGAACTTTCTGATGGCAGAATGGCAGTAGTAAAGCATAATTATCAGGGATTTGTGCTTCGCCCCATTGTAAAAGTCTGTGATACAGGAGAAATCATAGACCTTAAGAATGATAAGGAAGCAAGAAGTATCACCATAGTGCGACTGGTCGTTTAGACGGCTGTTTGATAGGAAGATGAGAGGAAGTTATGACGAATCAGGGAAGGAACGCAATCGATACACTGCTTGCGGAGAGCCTAAAAGAGCTGACAATCAAGCAACCTATAGAAAAGATTACAATCAAGGAGATAACTGATAAAGCGGGAGTTATCCGTCCGACTTTTTATAATCATTTTCAGGATAAGTATGAACTGTTAGAGTGGATTATCCGGACTGAATTATTAGAGCCGGTAAAGCCGTTGATTCAGAATGGAATGATTGATCAGGCGTTAATTATTATATTTGCTGGTATTGAAAAAGAAAAAGATTTCTATACCAAAGCAAGCCGCTTAGAGGGACAGAATTCTTTTGAAGATATTGTAAAGGAATGTATTACGGGAACATTGATAGAAGTATTGGAAGAGAAGAATCTGGATAAGAAGATTCCGTCGCCATGGCTTACAAAAGAGCGGATTGCCCGGTATCATGCCCAGTCCTTATGTTTTCTGGTAATTACCTGGATAAAAAGTGGAATGTCTATGCCTGCAAAAGAGATGTCGGATATTTATAATTATATGATTCGCAATTCTATCGCAGATATTATAGGCGATAATTAATATACAAATTGGCAGATATGTATAGCAACTGTTACAGATTCTACAATTTGTATATTGGATTGATACAGCCAAAAAAGATTGCATATGTTCGAATGCAGTCTTTTTTTTTATACTCTTACCTAGAAAAACATGAAAAAGAAAGAGATGGTAAAGAGATGATTAAATTTGGAAAGGGCGTCGTAAAGCACAGAGTCCTGATACTCATTATCAGTTTTGCTTTACTGATTCCAGCAGCATTTGGTTACTTTAACACAAGGGTTAACTATGATATCCTTTCCTATCTGCCAGGTGAATTAGAGTCCATGAAAGGACAGGATATTCTGGTAGATGAGTTCGGTACAGGAGCATTTTCCCTATGTGTCATTGAAGGTATGGAAGATAAAGATATCTCCACCCTTCGGGAACAGATTGCAGATGTAGACCATGTTAAATCTGTTATATGGTATGATTCACTGGCAGACTTATCCGTACCAATGGACGTATTGCCGGATGAAATTTATGACATATTCAACAATGATGAATCGGACAGCACGCTGATGGCGGTTTTGTTTGATACTTCCATGTCAGCAGATGAGACAATGGATGCCATTGAAGAGATTCGTGGAATCACAACAAAACAGTGTTACTTAAGTGGTATGTCAGCAGTTGTAACAGACATTAAGGATCTGACCAACAAAGAGGTTCCGTTTTATGTATTGATTGCAGTACTGTTATCTGTTCTGGTACTTTCCCTGACCATGGATTCCGCAATTATTCCACTGTTCTTCTTATTAAGTATCGGAATGGCAATTGTATATAATCTGGGAAGTAACGTAATAAAAGGGGAAATTTCCTATGTAACGCAGGCGTTGGCGGCAGTCTTACAGCTTGGTGTTACCATGGACTACTCCATTTTTCTGTGGCACAGTTATCAGGAGAATCAGGAACGGTTTCCGGGAGATAAGAATCGTGCCATGGCACATGCAATTTCAAATACCATTACTTCTGTAGTCGGAAGTTCCATTACTACAGTAGCCGGATTTATTGCATTATGCTTCATGAGTTTTACCTTGGGACTTGACCTTGGTGTGGTAATGGCTAAGGGCGTTATCTTCGGTGTAATCGCCTGCGTAACCATCCTTCCATCCCTGATTCTGGTATTTGATAAGGCGATTGAGAAAACGAAGCATCGTGTTATCTTACCGGACCTTGGAAATATCGCAAACTGGATTACCAGCCATTATTACATATTCATTATTTTATTCCTGGTAATCTTAGGACCTGCAATCTGGGGTTATAACAATACGAACGTATATTATGATCTGGCTGGTACATTGCCGGATTCACTGGAAAGTATTGCAGCAAATAACAAGCTGGAAGAAAATTTTGATATGGGTGCTACCCACATTGTTTTAGTAGACAGCAGCTTAGAGCCAAAGACCATATCGAAGATGATTGATGAAATCGATGATGTGGATGGTGTAAAGGCAACACTTGGTCTGGATGCAATCGTCGGACCGGCAATTCCAAGAGATGTCATCCCGGATTCTATCCGTGGCGAGCTGGAAAATGAAAATTATGAACTGCTGCTGATTACTTCCGAGTATAAAGTAGCATCAGATGAAGTAAATGCACAGTGTGATGCCATCAGCGGCATTATTAAGAATTATGATGAAAATGGCATGTTAATTGGTGAAGCACCATGTACGCAGGATCTGATTACCACGACAGACCATGACTTCAAAGTCGTAAGTGCAGTATCTATCGGAGCAATTTTCGTAATCATCGCAGTTGTATTTAAATCTATATCACTGCCGATTATCCTGGTAGCTGCAATTTACTTTGCAATCTTTATCAACATGGGTATTCCGGCATACACCGGTACACAGCTTCCGTTTATCGCATCCATCGTAATCGGAACCATTCAGCTGGGTGCAACGGTTGACTATGCAATCCTGATGACCAATAAATATAAAAAAGCAAGATATAAGGGAGCCGAGAAGAAGGAAGCAATTACAAGTGCCTTGCAGAGCTCCATCCAGTCCATTATCGTATCCGCATTAAGTTTCTTCGCAGCAACCTTTGGTGTAGGACTTTATTCTGATATCGATATGATTAGTTCCTTATGTACATTGATGGCAAGAGGTGCACTGATTAGTATGTTGGTTGTAATCTTTGTACTACCTTCATTGTTTATGATATTTGATAAAGTAATCTGCGTAACCAGTGCTGGTTTCCGCAACAAGAACAAAACGGTATAGATTAAGAAGGAGGACATAACAATGAAATTTTCAGAATTAAAGAATAAATTCAAAAATAAATATGCGATTCGTGTAATCGCAGGTGTGCTGATGGTGGCAATGCTTGGAACCAGTTATGGCGTATGGCAGGTAAATGCAGCAAAGCCATCTACCGAAAGCGTATCAGAGGAGACTACTGAGAAAGAAGCTTCTACGGAGGATACAGATGCAGAAAATGCAGACGCAGAAGAAACCAAATCGGAATTAAAAGACCAGCTGGGAAATCTTCTGAATTCCGATAAGGAAACAGAAGAAACCGGAAAAGATGAAACAGTATATATGATTGCAGATGCAGATGGTACCGTAAATAAAACCATCGTAAGCGACTGGTTAAAGAATAAAGAGAATGCAGATACTTTGGAGGACGCATCTGATTTAAAGGATATCAAGAATGTAAAAGGCGATGAGACCTTCAAACAGGATGGAGATAAAGTAACCTGGGATGCACAGGGAAATGATATCTTCTATCAGGGTACTACGGATAAAGAAGCCCCGATTACCCAGAAAATTACTTACTATCTGGATGGAAAAGAAATTGCTCCAAAGGATTTAGCCGGAAAGAGCGGAAAAGTTACCATGCGTTTTGAATTTACCAATAATGCGAAGACAACAAAGACTATCGATGGCAAATCCACAGATGTCTATGTTCCGTTCTCTGTTGTAACCGGAATGGTATTAAATGATAACTTCACGAATGTAGAAGTTACCAATGGAAAAGTAATTTCTGATGGAAAAAACAATATTGTGGTAGGAATCACAATGCCAGGTTTAAAAGAAAGCCTTGGTATTGATGATGCTGACCTTGGTGATGATGTCCAGTTCCCGGATTATGTAGAAGTAACTGCAGATGTAGAAGATTTCTCACTGGACATGACAGTATCCATGGCATCCAGCAACCTTCTTTCTGAAATGAATGTAAATGGAGATATTGACTTATCTGTATTATCCGATACAATAGATGAGATGACTGATGCATCTGACCAGTTGGTAGATGGCAGCAGCGAGTTATCCGACGGACTGAAAACATTACAGAGCAGTCTTGGAGAATTTAAAGCTGGTGTTGGAACAGCACAGTCTGGTGTGAAAGATTATACTTCTGGTGCATCTGCAGTAGCAGATGGTGCAAATACCTTAAACTCCGGCATTGCAAAGCTTGCAGAAAGTGCTCCGGCACTGACAAGTGGTGTATCTGCATTAAAGACTGGTGTGCAGCAGGCAGGAGCCGGTGCAACACAGATTAATGGTGGAGTTGCCCAGCTGGTAGATGGAATCGGAACCTTGAAATCTACTGTAAATGGCAGTCTTGCAGGAATGGATGCTTATGCATCTTCAGCAGATGCACAGGCAGCATTTACTTCCGCATTGACTGATTATACCAGTGCAGCAGTAAATTATCTTGCAGTATTACAGCAGTTACAGACCCCGGGAAGTACATTAAACGGTGCCTATTCACAGGTAGTAGCAGCAACCGGTGGCGGATTACAGGCGGTTAATGCAGATGCTAATATTTATATGCTGGATGATACAACCAATGCAGCACTTTTAGCAGTAACTACCCAGGCAGGCAGTGCGGTTGATTTCAATAGCTTAAGCACAGCTTATGCAGCCCAGTTACAGAATATTTCAGCAGTTGCAACCAAGCTTGGAACTACAGGTGGTGCACAGGCACTGGCTCAGGTACAGGCAGGACTTGCACAGTTTGATGATACACAGCTTGCAACCTTAAAGACTGGAGCAGCATCCTTAGATGCAGGCCTGAATGGTGACGATGGAATTGTAGCAGGTGTTAATACATTAGACAGCTCTGTAAATGGCGCACTTTCACAGGGAATTACAGATTTGACCAATGGTGCAAAACAGCTGGCAGACGGAGCAAATACCTTAGTTGCAAATAATGACAAACTGAATGCAGGAATGACTTCTTTGAAGAGTGCAACAGACCTTCTGATAAATGGTGTAGACCAGTTAGAGGATGGCTCTGAGACACTGGCAGATGGAATGGCACAGTTTGATGAGCAGGCAATTGAGAAACTTGCGGATGCTTACAACGGAGATTTGAAAGAGCTCTTGGATAAAGTAGATGCAGTGCTGGATGCCGGAAATGAATATAACACATTTACCAGAACAGCAGATGGTGTCAAAGGAAATGTAAAATTTATTTGGGAAACTGCTTCCATTAAGGCAGAGGATTAAGTATAATAATTTTAAGAGAAAGGAGGACGGAAGATGAACTGGATAGAAACATTAATAATTGTATGCGGACTTTCCATGGATGTATTTGCTTCAGTAGAATGTCAGGGAGCAATGTTAGCTAAGATTCGTACCAAACAGCTTGTGCTGGTGACATTACTGGTATCCGTATGGCAGGTAATTGTTTTATATCTTGGAAATCTTGGAGCCGACCTCCTGTGTAAATATGATATTAAAGAATCACAGGTTATATTAGGTGAAGTGATTTCAGTGGCAGTATTCCTGTGTCTGGGAATCCGGCTTTTGATTAAAGCCTGGAAGAATGACCGGATTGATGAACGCCGGGAAGAGAACCTTGGCGTACATAAATTCGTACGGATTTGTGCTGTAACATCATTTTATACATTCCTGACCGGTGCAGCATTTGGCTTTCTGGGAACAAGCCTTCTGTCATTAATACTGGTTGGAATCATACTTACTGTTGTCTGTGTAGTCGGTGGTGCTTATGTTGGATATCATTTCGGCTATGAACAGAAGACAAAGGTATATCTGATTGGAGGAATTCTTCTTCTGGTTGGCGGAGTAGATGTAATAATAAGGTTTATATTATAAATATAAGGGCGTGAAAATACCGCCGGCAGCTGCGTTGGGAGCACAGCTGCCGGCGGTATTTGTATTTTCCCCTTGTTAAGTAGCAATGCCGGGGGGTATAATAGCCACAGTAGTGCAAATAAACAGACTTTCCGGTATTTGATATCGTAGCTGCATTGTCCATCGACTTCGAATGCATGATAAGGGCTGTTAGGGGCACTTAGAATTTTGCCTGCTTCCAGGCAACGCCGGCACAGGGAAGTGCCGGCGAGGCGCAATTGAACATGGATGTGAATTGGCGCCGGTTGCCGGAGTATACGATAGCTATGTCGAAATTCTTAGTGCCCCTTGCAGGCATTATGTTGCATTTGTAGTCGATGGATAATGCAGCGAGGCTATCAAAACAATGGAAAGGCGTTTTCGAGGAATGCTGGACAAGACAGCTTATAGGCAACCACAAGGAAAGGAGGCAGTGACCACAATGCTGAAACTTCGAATTGGACAACTACATCAGGACATTATTATGCAGCCGGGAGAAAGCATCGCACAGGCACTGCTTCGGAAAGATTATAAGGTTCCTATGGCATGTGGTGGAAACGGCACCTGTGGGAAATGCAAAGTAGAGATAGACGGTGCATGGGTGAATTCCTGTAAACTCTATCCGAAACCGGAAGAAGATATTATAATTTCCGCCTTTGGCTGGGGAGAGGGAAGAGAAGAATTAACCCAGATTGCAGGAGTAGAAAAAATAAATATAACAGAAGGCAGAGCACGGGAGGCAAAAGGACAAACGAGAAAAACTTTCCTTGCAGTAGATATCGGGACTACCACCATAGCTGCAGCGCTGGTAGAGAAGGAAACAGGAGCAGTGCTTGCTACAGCAGGCTGCGGCAACAGCCAGCGTATATTTGGACAGGATGTATTAAGCAGAATTAAGGCATCTGTAGCGGGAACGGGTGAAAAATTAAAGACATTAATCCGGCAGGATATTTTAAACCTGTCAGAAGAGATACAGAAGAAACAGAAAGACATTGTAATTGAGCATATTTATATTGCAGGAAATACCACCATGGAACATCTTTATATGGGAGATTCCTGTGAGGGACTTGGTAAGGCACCATTTACTCCGGTCAGTCTTGCAGAACGAAAGGACAGCCTTTCGAACATACCGGTGACGTTACTGCCTGGAATTTCAGCATTTGTGGGCGCAGATATTGCAGCTGGCATGCTGGCGTGCGGGATGGATGAAGAAGAAAGACCTTCCCTGCTTTTGGATTTGGGAACCAATGGAGAAATGGTGCTGGCATTAGAGGATAAGATGATTGCCACCTCTGCACCGGCAGGACCGGCATTAGAAGGTGGAAATATTTCATGCGGTGTTGCCAGTGTGACTGGAGCAATCAGCAAGGTGCGTGTCATTGGAGAGCGGACAATTATTGGAACGATTGGAAACACACCGGCAACGGGAATCTGTGGAACCGGCGTGTTAGAGCTGGTAGCTGGACTTTATGAAAATCATATCATAGATGCATCCGGTCAGATGAAGGAAAAATACAGGGAAGAAGGCTTTCCTCTGGCACGGATGAAGGATGGAAAACAGATTACTTTTACCCAGCAGGATATCAGAGAGGTGCAGCTTGCTAAAGCGGCAATTCACAGCGGAATCGAATTACTGTTAGAGCATGCCGGCATTTCCATGGGAGAGATAAAAAAAGTATATTTGGCAGGAGGTTTTGGGGTATATCTGGATGTGCATATAGCAGCAGGCATTGGACTGCTTCCGGCGGAATTAGAGAAGTGTACAAAAGCAGTCGGAAATACATCTCTGCAGGGCTGTATCGCCTATGGAAGTTCGGAAGAAAACAGGAGCCGCACGGAAGAAATGATAAAAAAATGTGAATCAATCAATCTTGCAGAACAGGCGGACTTTGAGGAACGATATGTTGCCAATATGAATTTCCCAGAATAGAAATAAAAGAGGAAGAAATCATGAAGAAAATATTACTCACGGCAGTAAATGCAAAGTATATTCATTCGAATCTTGCGGTTTACAGCCTGCGGGCATATGCCAGAGAATTAAAAGAAAATATAGTACTGGCAGAATACACCATTAATAACCGGACAGAATATATTTTAAGGGAGATTTATCTGAAAAAGCCAGATGTAATCTGCTTTTCCTGCTATATCTGGAACATTTCCATTATTTTAGAAGTGGCAGAGGAATTTCATAAACTTTGTCCCAAGGTTCCAATCTGGGTAGGAGGCCCGGAGGTTTCCTATGAAGTGGAGGCGTTCTTAAAAGAGCATCCGTTTATTACCGGTGTCATAATCGGCGAAGGGGAGAAAACTTTCTCGGAGCTTTGCAGGTATTATGTGAAGGGAAAAGGCAGTTTGGAGGAGATGAAGGGCATAGCCCTTTTTGATGGAGCTGGAAATGTGCAGATTCATGAGTCACAGGAAATTCTTGATATGAATACGATTCCCTTCTGCTATGATTTGTCGGAGGATTTTTCCCACCGGATTATCTATTATGAATCCAGCAGGGGCTGTCCGTTCCGTTGCAGCTATTGCCTGTCCTCGGTAGAGAAGATACTTCGGTTCCGGGATGTGGAAATCGTAAAAAGAGAGTTACAGTTTTTCTTAGACCAGAAGGTAAAACAGGTTAAATTTGTTGACCGTACTTTTAATTGTGACAAAAAGCATGCCATGGCAATCTGGCAGTATATTTTAGGACATGATAATGGAATCACGAATTTTCATTTTGAAATTGCAGCGGATTTGCTGACGGATGAGGAAGCAGACTTAATTGCAAAGATGCGTCCGGGCCTGATACAGTTGGAAATCGGGGTACAGTCCACCCATGATGAAACAATCCGGGAAATCCACCGCCATATGGATTTAAAAGATGTGCACCGGATGATGAAAAAAGTCCAGAAGGCAGGAAACATTCATCAGCATCTGGATTTAATCGCAGGGCTGCCTTTTGAAGATTATGAAACATTTACCCATTCCTTTGATGATATTTATGAATGGAAACCGGAGCAGCTGCAGCTTGGTTTCTTAAAGGTTTTAAAAGGCTCTTATATGTATGAACATGCAAAAGAGTATAAGGCAGTATACCAGGCAAAACCACCTTATGAGGTGCTTCGGACGAAGTGGCTTTCCTATGAAGATATCTGTAACATAAAGCTGGCAGAAGAAATGCTTGAGGTATATTATAACAGCACACAGTTTCCGGTGAGCATCCGGCTGCTAGAGACGATACACGAAAGTGCGTATCATATGTTTGAAAATCTGGGACATTTCTATGAGGAACATGGCTACCTTGCCATGAGCCATACCAGAATGCGGCGAAGCGAGATTCTCTTAGAATATGTAGAAAGCCTTGGGGTGGCTGACATGGAAGTGTTCTATCAGGCGGCAACTTATGATATTTACAGCAGGGAAAATGCCAAGAGCCGTCCGAAATGGGCAAAGGATTATGCGCAGTGGAAAGATGTGACAAGAGCATATTGCCCGAAGGGAAGCCTTGCACATATCGAGTGCTTTGACTATAGCTTCGAAGAAGATGCATTTGGCAGAAAATGCGAACCATACTATCTGAAATTTGATTATGAAAACAGAAATCCTCTGACGAATCAGGCGGAAGTTACGATAATTCAGTGGGAGGGAGAGACAAAGTGACAAAAAGGACGGCAGAAATATTAAAAAGATTAGATGAAACCTATGGTACCGAATACATCTGTTATCTGAATCACGAGACACCTTGGCAGCTTCTGATAGCAGTAATCTTAAGTGCGCAGTGTACCGATGCCAGGGTAAATATTGTGACAGAAACATTGTTTAAAAAATATGACACCTTAGAGAAATTTGCCAATGCAGATCTGGCGGAATTAGAGGAGGACATCCGTTCCACCGGATTTTATCACAATAAGGCGAAGAATATCATATCCTGTGCGAGGACGCTGGTTCGGGAATATCATGGAGAAGTTCCGTCTACATTGGAAGAACTTACTTCCCTTGCAGGAGTTGGAAGAAAGACTGCAAATGTCATCCGGGGAAATATTTACCATGACCCAAGTATCGTAGTAGATACCCATGTAAAACGTATTTCCAAACGCCTTGGATTTACAAAAGAGGATGATCCGGTAAAAGTAGAATATGATCTGATGAAAGTATTACCGAAGGATCACTGGATTTTATATAACATCCAGATTATAACATTCGGAAGAAATATCTGTTTTGCAAGAGGACC
This sequence comes from Roseburia sp. OM04-10BH, assembly GCF_003462605.1. NCBI lineage: Bacteria > Bacillati > Bacillota > Clostridia > Lachnospirales > Lachnospiraceae > Roseburia > Roseburia sp. OM04-10BH. Next base: position 11,481 of record NZ_QTZI01000005.1, on the reverse strand, counting down.
AAAGTGCAGCGAATGTTTCTTACAGGATTTGTGTAAAGCAGAGGATAAGCGGAAATGATACCACAGGATTATACAGTAATTGACCTTGAAATGACGGGGCTTCATCCGAAAAATGATGCCATCCTTGAGGTGGGAGCAGCAAAAATAAGAAATGGCGAAGTGACGGATACCATGGACATTTTTGTGAATCCCGGCAGGAAAATTACGCAGGAGATAACAGAACTTACCGGAATTACCGATGCGATGGTAAAGGAAGGCTTAAGTCCGGCAGCAGCATTTCATAAGACAGCAGAATTTATCGGAGATGATATTCTGGTGGGACACAATATCATATTTGACTATAGCTTCTTAAAGCAGCAGGCAGTCAATGAGAAAGTGCCGTTTGAAAAAAAAGCAGTAGATACGTTGAAAGCAGCACGCAAATGTATGCTGCGTCCGGAAAAAAAGTCTTTGGAATGTCTCTGCGATTACCTTGATATTGAGCGGGAGCGGGAGCACCGGGCAATCTATGATGCACTGGCAACCCATGAACTTTATCAGTATTTACAAAAGACATATGGAGAAACAAATTCGGAAGTATTTGAACCGAAAGATTTGATTTATAAAACAAAACGCCAGACTCCTGCAACGAAAATTCAAAAAATTCACTTGAAGGAACTGGCGGATTATCATAAAATAGAACTTGACATTGTCTGGGAACAACTGACCAGAAGCGAAGCATCGCGTCTTATGGATAAGTTGATTTCACAGTATGGAAGATGCCCGAAAGATTAGGAAAGTTTTTCTTTGATACGTTTTCTGGAGCCTTCCGGCAGTGTGGCAAGCTTCTGATATACTTCGGTCAGTGAACTGCAGGCGTTTGTTTCTTTTAAAAGAGGAACTAACAACGTATAATTATCTGTAATATCGCTTCCGCAACGGATGCCAAAGAGCAGAATATCGATGGCGGCTTTTGCTTCAGACTGGTCGCAGAGCAGTTTGCCAAGTTTTGCAATGGTACAGATTAAAGTATTATAATTTTCATCAAACTCGGTCAGAGCTGCAAGGCTGGCAGCACCGTAAGCTAATTTTAAATCGGTATTGGTTTTGCCATTCAGATTAACGATTTTTTTAGCAGACAGCTGACGAAGTGTTTCATAAAGGGTGAGGACATCTTCAGATGCCTGTGCCGGGGGAGTCAGCAGTTCTTCCGGAATAGTAATATAAGGAAGGTTGTCAAGACTGCGGCGGCGGGTGGCGTTGGCTTTATTTTCACGGGCCCAGAATTGCTCGGTAATTTCCTGTTCCTGTTTGGTAATCTGACGCTTTCTGGAGTTTAGAAAAACAACAAAAATGATAAAGCATATGAGTATGATAGGAAACATAGTTTGCTCCTTTCGAAAGTATAGTAGTATAAAAATAAATATGAGGTGAATGAAATGATTAATTTTAAAAATTCAAAAGGGAAAAAATATTTCGCAGGATTTATCGCAATTATTCTCGTTGCAGCAATGGTATTATCCCTTTGCATCACTATTTTTTCATAGAATTTTTTATGCATTCATCATGTCATAATATACAGAAATCGCGTATTTCTGTCAAATATATTAGTAGTTATGACGCTTGAAAATGCAAAGTTATATGATAAAATGAGTGTTAGCAAAACTTTCACAGTGTAATCTGGTGAATAAAAAGCTTTAAAATGTCTTGAGGGTTTAAGAGATTGAGAGGAAGAATATGAAAAAAATAAAATTAGTGCTTCCGATTCTGGGACTGGTACTCGCAGTAACAGCGGGTGTATCAGCAACCGCAATTGTGAAAGCGGATGAAAATGCAGAAGTGATTCCACAGAACGTATATATCGGGGATGTGTCTGTAGGCGGAATGAGTGAATCAGATGCAGAGGCAGCTGTAGAAGCAGCAGTATCTGCTTATGAGGATGCAACCTTTGAATTGTCCGCTGCAGAAAACAGTGTAAAGGCAAGCCCTTCTGATCTGGGATTGAGCTGGAGCAATAAGGATATCGTAAAAGAAGCAATGAATTATACCCGTACGGGAAATCTTCTGGAGCGTTACAAAGCGAAGAAAGATCTGGAAAAGGAAAATAAAGTATTTGATATTATATATACCGTAGATACAGACACCACAAAAAGTTTTCTGGAAAATCACGCCAAAGAGCTGAACCAGGAAGCGGTCAACAATGGCCTTACACGTGAGGATGGTGAATTTAAAATCATCGATGGCCAGGAAGGTATCGAAGTAGATGAGGATGCTTCTGTAGAAAGTTTACAGAAATATTTTACCGAAGAATGGAAGGGCGGAGATGCAACCATCAGTCTGGTAGCAAATGTGGTAGAGCCGGAAGGAACTGCAGAAGAACTTTCCAAGGTAAAGGATTTACTGGGCTCTTTCTCTACCGACTTCAGTGATTCTTCTGCCGGTCGTGTGGCAAATGTAAAAAATGCGGTAAGTAAAATCGATGGAACCGTACTTTACCCGGGAGAGGAATTTTCTGTGTATGAAGCTATTGCACCACTGGACGCTTCCGGTGGATATGAACTGGCAGGTGCATATGAGAATGGTACAACCGTAGAATCTTATGGTGGTGGGGTATGTCAGGTTTCCACAACGCTTTATAATGCGGTTATCCGTGCAGAACTGGATATTACCGAGCGTTATGCACATTCCATGCTGGTAACATATGTACAGCCATCTATGGATGCAGCGATTGCCAGCAATTTAAAGGATTTGAAATTTAAGAATAATCAGGAGGCTCCGATTTATATTGAAGGATACTGCAGCGGCGGTATTGTATATTTCAACGTATTTGGTCAGGAGACAAGACCGGCTGACCGTCAGGTAAACTTTGTCAGTGAAACGGTCAGTGAAGAAGAGCCGACTATTCAGGTGCAGACTACCGAAGACCCGATTGGAACTGTAACCGTTCAGAAAGCACACATCGGTAAATCGGCAAAACTCTGGAAGATTGTTACTGTAGATGGCGTAGAAGAAAGCAGAGAGGTATTTAATACCAGTAAATATAAAGCAACACCTAGAATTATTTCTGTTGGTATGGGCTCTGATAATGAAGAGGCAATTGGAGCAATGAATGCAGCGATTGCAACGCAGGATGAAGCAGTTATCCGTTCTGCAGCAGCAACCTGGTGCTCAGATGCGGTAGCAGCAAGAGCGGCAGAAGCTGCAGCGCAGCAGCAGCAACAGGCGGCTTCCGGTGGAGTAGAGCCACCGGCTGATGCACCTGCCGCACCAACAACACCGACGACACCGACGACACCGACTACACCAACAACACCAACAACACCGACGACACCGGATACAGGAACCGGAGATGGAGCTGCAACCACCCAGTAAAACGGTGAAAGATGATGCAGGCATGCGATTTTTATCGCCACCCGCGTAAATAAGAAGCAAGAAAGGCTGCCTCGGCTATGAGACAGCCTTATGCTGTAAAAATGGGAAGAAGAATCTATGAAGATAGGAAAAGTGCCGGAAAGCGTATTAAAACGCTCCGTAATCAGACAATTGCATATGAAGAGAAAGGAAGTTGTGTTAGGTGCAGGCGTGGGAGAAGACTGTGCTGCCCTTACCCTTGCCCCGGATGAGATGTTTGTAATGTCTACGGATCCGATTACAGGAACAATCCATGAAATCGGAAAGCTGGCAATTCTCATTACTACTAATGACCTGGCAAGTGCCGGAGCAGAACCAATTGGAGTTATGTTAACCATATTGCTGCCGGAGCACACGGAAGAAAGTCTTTTGAAACAACTGATGCAGGAGCTGGAAGAGGCTGCCGCGGCGGTGTCCGTTCAGATTATGGGCGGACATACCGAGATTACCAGGGTGGTAAATCAGCCACTGGTTACTGTATGCGGTGTAGGAAAAGTAAAGAAGAACGGACTCATTTCTACCGGAGGAGCAAAACCGGGCATGGACATCATTGCCACTAAGTGGATTGGCTTAGAGGGAACTGCTATTATTGCCCATGAAAAGGAAGAAGAACTCTGTACTCATTTTTCCAGGCATTTTGTAGAACAGGCACAGGCACTTGACCGGTATTTATCTGTAATGCCGGAGGCCGCCACCGCCGTGAAGTCTGGCGTGGGAGCAATGCATGATGTAACAGAGGGCGGTATATTCGGAGCACTCTGGGAGATGGCAGAAGCATCCGGCGTCGGACTGGAAATCGACTTAAAGAAGATTCCGCTTCGGCAGGAGACAGTAGAAGTCTGTGAGTTTTTCCATATCAATCCCTATGAACTGATATCCAGCGGCTGTATGCTGATGGCAGCAGCTGATGGAAATGAGCTGATCAGAAGATTAAAGGAAAATGGTATTGAAGCAACGGTAATCGGAAAAGCAACTGCGGGAAATGACCGCGTGCTTATGAATGATGACGAACGCAGATTTTTAGAACCACCGAAGACGGATGAATTATATAAAGTAATTCAGTAGTAAATCAGAAATCAATTGGAGGAATTGAAGCATGAGAGAGAAGATTTTAACCTTTATAGAGAAGAACAGCAGAATCGATTTAAAAGAGCTGGCTGTTATATTAGGCGTAGAAGAAGCAGCCGTTATGAATGAATTAGAAGCAATGGAGAAAGAAAATATCATCTGTGGCTATCATACCTTGATTAACTGGGATAAAGCCGGCGTAGAAAAAGTATCCGCATTAATTGAAGTACGGGTTACTCCGCAGCGTGGTATGGGATTTGATAAAGTAGCAGAGCGTATTTATAATTATCCGGAAGTAAATTCTGTATATCTGATTTCAGGAAGCTTTGACCTTTTGGTGACCATCGAGGGAAAGAGCCTGCGTGAAGTATCCCAGTTCGTATCTGAGAAGCTTTCTGCATTAGACTCCGTATTAAGCACACAGACCAACTTTATCTTAAAGAAATACAAAGACCACGGAACCATTATGGCAGCAAAATCAAAAGATGAAAGGATACAGATGATACCATGAGAAATCCATTATCAAAAACAATCGTAACGATACAGCCATCTGGAATCCGGAAATTTTTTGATATTGTAAATGAGATGGAAGATGCTATTTCCTTAGGAGTAGGCGAGCCGGATTTTGATACTCCATGGCATATCCGGGATGAGGGAATTTATTCCTTAGAGAAGGGACGTACCTTCTATACTTCCAATGCCGGATTAAAAGAATTAAAAATAGAAATTGCAAAATACTTATTCCGTAATTATGACTTGCAGTATGATTATCAGCATGAAATCGTAGTAACCGTAGGCGGAAGCGAGGCAATTGATATTGCCATGCGTGCCATGCTTGACCCGGGTGATGGAGTATTAATCCCGATGCCAAGTTATGTATCTTATCTGCCATGTGCCGTACTTGCCAATGGTGTGCCGGTACCGATTAATCTTAAGGCAGAAAACGATTTCCGTCTGACAGCAGAAGAATTAGAAGCGGCAATTACGCCAAAGACCAAGCTTCTTGTTATGCCTTTCCCGAATAATCCGACCGGAGCAATCATGGAGAAAAAAGATTTAGAAGCAGTGGCAGAGGTAGTAAAGAAGCATGATCTCTTTGTCATCAGTGACGAGATTTATTCTGCACTGACTTATACCGAGAAGCATATTTCTATCGCATCCCTTCCAGGCATGAAAGAGAGAACCATTGTCATTAATGGATTTTCCAAATCCCATGCAATGACCGGATGGCGTCTGGGTTATGCCTGCGGACCGAGAATCATCTTAGACCAGATGTTAAAGATTCATCAGTATGCAATTATGTGTGCACCGACTACTTCACAGTATGCAGCAGTGGATGCACTCCGGGCAGGAGATGAAGATGTCCAGAGAATGCGGGAAGAATATAATGGCAGAAGAAGATATCTGATGCACCGTTTTGAAGAAATGGGCTTGGAGTGTTTTGAACCATATGGAGCCTTTTATTGTTTTCCATGTATTAAAGAATTTGGCATGACATCCGAAGAATTTGCAACAAATCTTTTGAAAACAGAGAAAGTTGCAGTCGTTCCGGGAACGGCTTTTGGTGACTGCGGAGAAGGATTTATCCGTATTTCCTATGCCTATTCCCTGGATAATCTGAAAGAGGCATTAGACCGTATGGAGCGTTACATAACAGGATTGCGAGGCGGGAACAATGGCGAAGCTTAACATCGTACTTTATGAGCCGGAGATTCCTTACAATACCGGAAATATTGGAAGAACCTGTGTAGCAACCGGAACCAGACTGCATCTGATTGAGCCGCTGGGGTTTCATCTGACGGAGAAAGCAATCAAGCGGGCAGGAATGGATTACTGGGATCAGCTGGATGTGACCAGATATGTCAATTATGAGGATTTTCTGGAGAAAAATCCGGGTGCAAAGGTTTACATGGCAACCACGAAGGGACGTCATGTTTATACAGAAGTAAATTACGAACCGGATTGTTATATTATGTTTGGAAAAGAAAGTGCGGGTATACCGGAAGAGATTCTGGTGCAGCATCCGGATGAGTGTATCCGGATTCCGATGATCGGAGATACCCGTTCCTTAAATTTATCCAATTCAGCAGCAATCGTATTATATGAAGCACTGCGCCAGAACAATTTTGACCATATGCGGCTGGCGGGTGAACTGCACAGATTACATTGGTAGAAAGGTAAATTATGGGCATCATCAAAGCAAAAGATTTGGTACATGAATATATAAGACGTGATGAAGAAGGCAATGTGGAGTCTATCCAGACTGCCCTTGATAAAGTAAGCCTTGATGTAAAAAAAGGTGACTTTATCGCAGTATTAGGACACAACGGTTCCGGAAAATCTACCCTTGCCAAGCATATCAATGCAATTTTAGAGCCCACAGAGGGAAGTCTCTGGGTAGATGGATTTGACACCACAGATGAGAAAAATATCTGGGATATCAGACAGCGTGCCGGAATGGTATTCCAGAATCCGGACAACCAGATTATTGCAAGCGTGGTAGAAGAGGATGTCGGATTTGGACCGGAAAATATAGGCGTGCCGACAGATGAAATCTGGCAGCGTGTGGAAGAAAGCTTAAAAGCGGTCGGCATGTTAAAATACAGAGAGCATTCCCCGAATAAATTATCCGGCGGACAGAAGCAGCGTGTGGCCATTGCCGGGGTAATGGCGATGCAGCCGGAATGTATTGTTTTAGACGAGCCGACAGCCATGCTGGATCCGGTAGGAAGAAAAGAAGTATTAGAAGCTGTTCATGCACTGAACCGGGAAAAGGGTGTGACCATTATTCTGATTACACATTATATGGAAGAAGTGGTAGAGGCAGACCATGTCTATGTTATGGATGCCGGAAAAGTAGTTATGCAGGGAACGCCGCGCAGCATCTTTTCCCAGGTGGAACGATTGAAGGAATATCGTCTGGATGTGCCGCAGATTACATTATTAGCATATGAACTTAAGAAGGCGGGATTGGATATACCGGATGGAATCCTGACCAGAGAAGAACTGACGGAGGCGTTGAAAAAGCTATGTCAATCCTAATAAATGAATTAAATTATGTTTACAGCTCAGGCACTGCCTATGAGATACATGCCTTAAAGGATGTTAATCTGAAAATAGAAGATGGAGAATTTATCGGTATCATCGGACATACCGGTTCTGGTAAATCCACCCTGATTCAGCACTTGAACGGACTGGTAAAAGCTACCAGCGGCGGCATTTATTATAATGGACAGGATATTTACGAAGAGGACTTTGATATGAAAGCCCTGCGTAGTAAAGTGGGACTTGTCTTTCAGTATCCGGAGCATCAGCTTTTTGAAACTACCATTTTTGATGATGTATCCTTTGGACCAAAGAACCAGGGACTGACCAAGGAAGAGGCAGGACTTCGGGCATTTGAAGCATTACGGAGCGTAGGACTTCCGGAAGAATTATATTATCAGTCCCCCTTTGATTTGTCCGGTGGACAAAAAAGACGTGTTGCAATCGCAGGTGTGCTTGCCATGCGGCCGGAGGTGCTGATTTTAGATGAGCCGACAGCGGGACTTGACCCGAAGGGCCGTGATGAAATCTTAGATTTGCTTGCAGCAATGCATAAAGAACGTGGAATTACCATCATTCTTGTTTCACACAGCATGGAAGATGTGGCAAAATATGTAAGCAGGATTATCGTAATGAATCAGGGACAGGTTATGTTCGATGATGTCCCGAAGGAAGTATTCCGTCATTATAAAGAATTAGAAGCAATCGGACTTGCTGCACCTCAGGTAACTTATCTGATGCATGAGTTAAAAGAGGAAGGCTTTCCGGTGAGTACAGATGCAACTACAGTAGATGAGGCACGGGATGAAATCCTGCGTGTGATAACAAAGAGACAGGATGGAACAGTATGTTAAGAGATATTACATTAGGACAATATTATCCGGCAGATTCCGTTATTCATAAGCTGGATCCGAGAGTGAAATTATTTGGAACACTGATTTATATTATTTCCCTGTTTGTATTTAAGGGACTTCCGGCATTTATACTGGCAGCAATCTTTCTGGTAGTATTAATTAAGCTGTCAAAGGTGCCATTTTCCTATATGGTTAAAGGATTGAAAACCATTGTACTGATTATGTTATTTGCAGCGGTATTTAATTTGTTTTTGACACCGGGAACAAAGCTGGTTTCCTTCTGGATTTTTACCATTACTTATGAGGGATTGAAAAATGCTGTTGTCATGATGGTTCGTCTGATTTTCTTAATTATCGGAACCTCGCTGATGACACTTACCACAACACCAAACGAGTTGACAGATGGTCTGGAAAAAGCGTTATCTCCATTAAAATATATAAAAGTACCGGTGCATGAAATTGCAATGATGATGTCAATTGCACTTCGATTTATCCCGATTCTGATTGAAGAAACGGATAAAATCATGAAAGCACAGATGGCAAGAGGAGCAGATTTTGAACATGGAAATCTGATTCAGAAAGCCAAAAACATGGTTCCACTTCTGGTGCCGCTATTTGTATCTGCATTCCGCCGTGCCAATGATCTGGCAATGGCAATGGAAGCCCGCTGTTATCGTGGTGGGGAAGGCAGAACCAAGATGAAACCGCTTCATTACCAGAAACGTGACCGCATGGCTTATCTGACTTTACTGGTCTATCTTGCGGCAGTCATCGGACTTCGCATCCTCTGGATTAACGTATTGTCTGGTATGGCAGCCGGTATACTTCCGGGAGCATTTCCATTATGAGTACAGAGATAAATCCAGCTGTGAACATAGAGAAAACAGAAGAACAGAAAGCACCATCTGCCCCAAACCGATTGAAACGGGTGAAGCTAATTGTAGCCTATGACGGTACGAATTATCACGGCTGGCAGGTGCAGCCCAACGGAGAGACGATAGAGGGCGTATTAAACCGCACTTTAAGCAGTCTCTTAGGGGAAAAGATTGTTGTGACCGGAGCATCCCGGACGGATGCAGGCGTACATTCTATGGGGAATGTTGCAGTATTTGATACAAAAAGCCGCATTCCGGCAGAAAAGATTTCTTATGCCCTGAATCAGCGGCTGCCAGAAGACATCGTAGTACAGAAATCAGAGGAAGTACCAGTTGATTTTCATCCGAGACACTGTGACAGCCGGAAAACCTATGAATACCGGATTTTAAACCGGGAGTTTCCACTTCCAATGTATCGGAATAACACATATTTCTGTTACCGCAAGCTGGATTTAGAGAAGATGCAGCAGGCGGCAGAATATTTAAGGGGAGAACATGATTTTAAAAGCTTCTGTGCTACAGCGGCAGTGGTTGAAACAACGGTTCGTACCATTTATGAGCTGACGGTAAGTAGACAGGAGGATATCATTACAATCCGTGTTACTGGAAATGGATTCCTTTATAATATGGTCCGGATTATTGCAGGAACCCTGCTTCAGGCAGGCATGGGAATGATAGAGCCGGAAGAGATAAAAACAATTCTTGCGGCAAAGGAAAGAAGTGCTGCAGGACCAACGGCACCGGCACAGGGATTAACGATGATTGGAATCGAATATTTATGATAATAAGATAGATGGTATATGGCGAATGTTGTGGAAAATATTTGTAGAGAATTTACTTGACACACGAGGGGTCGTGTACTATAATATCTAAGTCTGACATAGTACAAGAATGTCAATCCAAAGCCCCGGAGCGACATTTCAACTATAGAAACAATAGTGTGGAACGCAAAGCGGACTGCGTCCGGACATTACGCAGAATGTATATGTTCCTTATAATTTCAAGGAGGTAAACCAATGAAAACTTTTATGGCTAGTCCAGCAACCATTGAGAGAAAATGGTATGTAGTAGACGCTGATGGAAAGACATTAGGACGTTTAGCATCAGAAGTTGCTAAAGTATTAAGAGGAAAGAATAAACCAACATTTACACCACATATCGATACAGGTGATTATGTAATCGTTGTAAATGCAGAGAAGATTAAAGTAACAGGTAAGAAATTAGACCAGAAGATTTATTACCATCATTCCGATTATGTAGGCGGTATGAAAGAGACTACATTAAAGGAAATGTTAGCAAAGCATCCAGAAAGAGTTATTGAGTTCGCTGTTAAGGGAATGCTTCCAAAGGGACCTTTAGGAAGAGAAATGTATACTAAATTATTTGTATACGCAGGACCAGACCACAAGCATGAAGCTCAGAAACCAGAAGAGTTAACATTTTAATAGGAGGTAAAAAACATTGGCTAATACAAAGTATTACGGAACAGGAAGAAGAAAATCCTCTGTTGCCAGAGTATATTTAGTACCAGGAACAGGTAAGATTACAGTAAATAAAAGAGATATCGATGAATATTTCGGATTAGAGACTTTGAAAGTTATCGTTCGTCAGCCATTAACAGTTACTGAGACAGCCGACAAGTTCGACGTATTGGTAAACGTAAAAGGTGGCGGATATACAGGACAGGCTGGAGCAATCCGTCATGGTATTGCAAGAGCATTACTTACCGTTGATGCAGATTACAGACCAGTTCTGAAATCTAACGGATTCTTAACAAGAGACCCACGTATGAAAGAAAGAAAGAAATACGGTCTCAAAGCTGCACGTCGTGCACCACAGTTCAGCAAACGTTAACAAAGAGATAATCTTTCAAGAACGAAGATATCAAGAAAAGCCCATTTTTCAAGGATTACAGAAGTTGTGGAATGCCGTCAGATGTGCTGGAATTTACATCGAATGCAACACATATGCAGCAGGTATGCAACAAAGATATTGATATGTATAGGACATTTTTCGGTAGTGATACTGGGAAATGTCCTTTTCTTTGTTTAAATCTTATTAATCGCATCTACAAGCTCCTTTATATCAAAGTGGGTATACACTTTCTCTGTGAGTGTCATAGCACCTGAGTGCCCCGCAATCTTTTTGATAATCGTCTGATTAATACCGGCTTCTGCCAACATAGATATATAGAGTTATAGGACAAAATGTGTTGATGAAAACCGCTTTCAAGCCTTGAAAATAAAGGG
>NZ_QTZI01000042.1:393-629 GCF_003462605.1 Roseburia sp. OM04-10BH | reverse complement strand
GAGAGAGAACTGTCTGCTTATCTTGATGTGGGCAGATTTTCTACAACCTGTATGGAAAGTTGCTTTGATAATGCACTTGCCGGAGTGCAGAATGTCCGCACACAGATAGGGGAATATGAAGAGGCACACAGTCATGCAGATATGTATCCCATCGATATGATGGTAGGCTATCTTCGTAGTATTATTGGTGGACAGTTAGGTGGCAGTAGTGCTACAATCAGTGCATATGATGCATC
>NZ_QTZI01000042.1:0-383 GCF_003462605.1 Roseburia sp. OM04-10BH | reverse complement strand
CAATCAGTGCATATGATGCATCGGTTGTGAATGCAACAGAGTCCTTCCAACTGGCACAGATGATGGATGGAATGTTAAGTACATATCTCGAGCAGGTGAAGGACAGGGTAAACTCCTGTGAGGAGTTCTATGAACTGCAGCAACAGCAGTGGCAGGAATCTATCCGACTGAGAACAGAAGAAGGCATTGTGAAAACACTTGTCGGAGTCGGAACCATGATTCTGGGAGGAATGCTTGTCGTAGCAACCTGTGGTATGGCACTTCCTTTAGTGGCTACAGTAGGAGTAATGGCAATTGGCGCAGGAACAGCAGCATATGGCTTTTCAAATACAGTAGAAGGTGGTCAGGATGTTTATGCAGGAGTAACAGGAGACCCAAGAATG
>NZ_QTZI01000041.1:0-640 GCF_003462605.1 Roseburia sp. OM04-10BH | reverse complement strand
TAGTCGGCTGCTTCCTCGATGGATAATGCAATCTTTCTTTCCGTCATCTTGTCACCTCCCGTTAAATTGCATTATGCAATTTTTGTTGTGCTGTTAGTATAGCGGTTTTATATTGCATTGTCAAGCGTTATGAAATTTTAAAAATAATCATTAAATTGCATATTGCAATTATGTAAGGTACATGCTATAATTCATACATACCGAAAAAGGAGGCAATCAGCATGAAAGATAAAGAACTACGCAAGCTGATAGGCAGCAGGGCAAAACAGCGTCGTCTGGAATTAAATCTGACACAGCCTTATGTTGCAGAGAAGATGGGAGTTACCGCTTCCACAATCCTGCGTTATGAGAATGGTTCGATTGACAATACCAAAAAGATGGTGCTGGAAGGTCTTTCGGAAGCACTTCATGTATCTATTGAATGGCTCAGAGGTGAAACCGATGAATACGAAACCGATATTACGGATAAGAAAGAATTACAGATTCGTGATGCAATGGGCGATATTCTCAAACAGTTACCTCTCGACCTTAATAAAAAGGAAGATGCTTTTTCAAAAGATTTACTGCTGTTAATGTTAAAGCAATATAACCTGTTTCTGGAATCATTCCAGTTTGCCTGCAAGAATTACAAGGGCAGCAC
>NZ_QTZI01000040.1:0-745 GCF_003462605.1 Roseburia sp. OM04-10BH | reverse complement strand
GGCAACGTGACAACAAGTACAGTTGAATTAAAAACATCACGTCCCGGTGTGACAAAAACAGAGCAGATTAAGACAGGGTATAGTAATGTAAATGATTATTCAAAATACTTGCAGGGAAAATACCATTATGTGAATACGGGAACGACTTCAATGCAAGGGGTTCCGACAACAGTATCCGTTTCAAGTGCATTTTTACAGAAGTGTATGAATGATCCGGAAAAAGCAAAGTATCTGGAGGAAAACTTAGCAGCCATTCCAGATTGTGCCAAAAGTGCGGTTAATGGATGTTTGGGCACTTTGACAAATCTGAGTTATAAGGTTGATGAAAACGGAAATATTTCGGTGGCAATATCTGGTACAAATGATCCAGATGGGAAAATAGCGAAAGAGAATGCTGAACGAAAAGTAAAAGAGAACAGAGAAAAAGAGGAAAAGGTAAAAGAAAAAAGAGCTGCTAAAAAAGCAGAGGAAGAAAAAGCTGCAAAGCAACGTGCAGAAAAATCGGCAGAAAGAAAAGAAACGGGTGATTATACCTTATCCATAACTGGTAATGATGTAAAAAGTATGACACAGAGCCTTGTAGCAGAATCTGTGAGTATTTCTGCACCTGATAGATCAAGTTTTGATATTAAGGCATAAGAGGGTTCGGTAAAAGGAAAATATCAAATCAATGCATTAGTTGGAAGTGCTTGTTTCCTATTATGGCATATCCAAGCTAACGATAGCAAAAATGGCTGGTGTTGAG